>NZ_LPVS01000029.1:0-129672 GCF_014843905.1 Mesorhizobium silamurunense
CAGCATCTATCTGCCAGGCCGCGTCGGCATCGTCGGCCGCTCCGGCACGCTGGGCTACGAGGCGGCCTCGCAGATGAAGGCGTTGGGCATCGGCGTGTCGACCAGCGTCGGCATCGGCGGCGACCCGATCAACGGCTCCTCCTTCAAGGACATTCTGAAACTGTTCGAGCAGGACGACGAAACCGACGCCGTGGTGATGATCGGCGAGATCGGCGGCCCGCAGGAAGCCGAAGCCGCGATCTGGGCGCGCGACAATATGCGCAAGCCGCTGATTGCCTACATCGCCGGGCTCTCCGCGCCGAAGGGCCGCCGCATGGGCCACGCCGGCGCGATCATCTCGGCCTTCGGCGAGTCGGCGCAGGAAAAGGTCGAAATCCTGAAGGAGGCAGGGGTGGTCATCGTGCCGACACCTGCGTCCTTCGGCGAAGTCGTGGCCGACACGCTAGCGCGCACGAAGAAGGCTGCCTGACCAGCGATCAGACGATTGACGGAATCGGAACCGGCGGCGGGGTCTTGCATGACCCGCCGCCGTTTTCGTTCATCCGTTGCGAGCGATATCGCATTGCCGGCCGCACAACGACGAGCTGCGCGTCCCGTCAGTTGACTAAAGCGATCTGTCAGGGGAGTTTTGGTGCGGTCGAGAAGACTCGAACTTCCACGGGTTGCCCCACAGCGACCTCAACGCTGCGCGTCTACCAATTCCGCCACGACCGCACGTGGTAGGAGCCGGAACCGTCCGGCCCGGGGCCTGTAGCAAATCGTTTCCGGCGAAACAAGTGCGCCGTGCGGAATATTCGCTAATGCATGTCGCCCAAAAGTGCGTAGCGGTTTTGGGAGAACGACATGCATCAGATAAAGCTGCTGGCACAATGCTCCACAGCCTCGCCGCGAGCCCGCGGAACTGGACGTTTTTGCCGATTGCCGCCATATGAAGGGCAATCGCATGCCGCCTGAAGCCGCTGACGGATTTTTGGGGTACAAACACACATCTGAGCCCGCCAGGATTCGTCCGATCACGGCGCGCCTCAGAAGAGACGCGCCATGACAGAACGCAGCCAGATCGCCACGTCGTTCCTGCCCCTTCCCGGTTCGGCGCCGGTCGAATGGGTGATCGAACCCGGCCTCAATTCCTATCCGGACGCCCTTGCCTTCATGGAAGCGCGCGCCGAGGCGATCCGCAGCGGCGCCGCCGACGAGATGGTCTGGCTGGTCGAGCATCCGCCGCTCTACACGGCGGGCACCAGCGCGCGCATCGAGGACCTGATCGAGCCCGACCGTTTTCCCGTCTTTGCCGCGGGCCGCGGCGGCGAATACACCTATCACGGTCCGGGACAGCGCGTGGCCTATGTCATGCTCGACCTCAGGCGACGGCGTGAGGATGTCCGTGCCTTCGTCGCCGCGCTCGAGGAATGGATCATCACAACACTTGCCGCCTTCAATGTGCGCGGCGAACGGCGCGAGGACCGCGTCGGCGTCTGGGTTGTGCGGCCGGATCGCCCTGCCCTGCCGGACGGCTCGCCCGCCGAGGACAAGATCGCCGCCATCGGCATCAGGCTGAGGCGTTGGGTGAGTTTTCATGGCATCGCTATCAATGTCGAGCCGAACCTCGGCCATTTCAGCGGCATTGTGCCCTGCGGCATCGCCGACCATGGCGTCACCAGCCTCGTCGACCTCGGCCTGCCCGTCACCATGGCCGACCTCGACCTCGCGCTGAAATCCGCCTTCGAAGGCGTATTCGGGCCTGCCGCGGTGCCAGTCGCCGAGCCGGCCCGAAAGGCAGGCTGACCCACCACGGCTACATCAGCTGCGCGGAGGCCCAGAGCACCCCATAGCCGTGAATGGCAAAGACCGCGAGCAGCGCGCCGGCCAAGACCAAGCGGTCGAAGGTTCGGATCGGCTTCAGCTCATGGCGCGGCTTCACGCCGCTTCCCACGGTAAGCAGGCTGAGGATCGAGAACACCGCGCCGGCGACAAGCAGGAAGCTGGACGGGAAACCGGCGCGCCAGCCGAGCGCCAGCAGGGCGGACAGCAACAGGAAGGAGGCCAGCGCGAGCGCGATGGGCCCCGGGCAGATCTGGCGCAGCACCTGGCCGCCGTCGAACTTCCACACCGGCACCAGATTGGCGATGTTGAACAGCGACGCGCAGCCGGCAAGCGTTGCCAGCAGCAATGCCGCCAGGCGATGCCCTTCGCTTCCGGCAAGGCTGCTGGCAGCGATCAGCAGAGGCACCAGGAAGGCGGAGAAGCCGGCCCCCATCAGCGCCACGAAAGCGACTTCGAAGCGGCTGTCATAGGGCCTGCCGCCCATGGCGATGCCGCCGAGCAGCGGGATGAAGATCATGCGCGCCCGCCGATGCCCCGTCAGGCGGAACGCCGCCATGTGGCCAAGCTCGTGCAGGGCCACAACCGAGGTCAGGATCGCGGCGAGCGCCAGCCCGCCGGGACTGAGGCCGAAGAACGGCCACAGGATAAGGGCCGAAAGCACGGCGAAGCCGATCTGGCTCACCGGATGCTCGAACCAGCCGCCCTTGCGATACTTGCCGGTCCTCGCCCAGACCTTAAGCTTGGCGAGTTCGCGGCGCATGGCAAAGTAACGGAAGATCAGGAAGGCGACGCCGCGATAGCGGTCGGTCTGCGTCAGTGTGACCCGCGTCGCACCGCCTTCGGGCGCGAGCTCGGTGGTTTCGCGATAGTCGGCCCAGAAGGATGGATCGAGCGCCGTATCGTCGATGACGCGCATCGAGAAGCGGCTGCCTTCCACCACATCGTCGAACCGCGCCTTGCGTTCGATCGGCCGGCCGTCCCGTCCCTCCCAGGACAGTTTGATCAGCGCCGTCCCCTTGCCGTCCAGCGTTTCGGCCGAGAGGATTTCGCCCGACCAGCCGGCATCGCTGCCGAACGGCCAAAGCGCCTGCCAGAGGCGTTTCCGATCGGCCTCTACCACGCGGCTGACTGTAACCGTGCGCAACCCGAGCGGCACGGTCATCAGCAAGAAGATCAGTCCGAGATTTCCGGCCACGAGAGTGACCGTGGCGATGACCGACACTGCCTTTGGCTCCCCGTCTTGAAGGAGCAGCCTAGCGGCGGCGCGGCCAAGAAAGACTTAACAATGGGCGGGCTCTTGCCCGTCTCAAACAATGGGCGGGCCCTTGCCCGCCCGAACAGCGGCGGCAAAGCCGCCCGATCACATGGCGCCAATCCAGATCGCCATGGAAATGAGGAAAGTGCTCATGCAAACCAGCGAGACGACATCCTGAACCAGATCGGCCATAACTCTCTCCTGTTGTTAGTATGTTCTCAATTTGTTCTAATTTTGTTCGAATGTCAACGATCAGGAAGCGACGCGCCGGGCGAATCCGGGCGGTCCGTTTGGGCACGGTTAAGGAACGGTTGACGGGACGAGATGCACGGCTGGGGAACTAACTGGAACTTAAGACAGGTGCCTCTGCCGCGAGGCAATCGCTTCAGGTTTTGAATTCCTTTCGGGCGTCTGCGCTGTCCCAGCCTGCCATGACCGCCCTCTCTCAGCGAATTTGCAGAACTTGACGCACACAACCCGCTCTCATCGCCGGCTTCGCCAATCGCCAACATTGCAGGATAGGCGCCGAGGCCGCGGCTACCTTCCTTCTCCCCGTCACTATACGGGAGAAGGTGCCGGCAGGCGGATCAGGGGCAACACTGCCGTCTGAAAGAAGGCGGCTCAACCGGTACACCCCGACAACCTGCGCCTCGACACGGTTAGAGCGGCACCACCTTACCCTCGGCCAGCGTCACCCGCCGGTCCATGCGGGCGGCCAGCTCGTGATTGTGGGTGGCGATCAGCGCCGCAAGCCCCGATTGCCGGACCAGCGCCTCCAGTGCGTCGAAAACATACGAAGCGGTCGCCGGATCGAGATTGCCGGTCGGCTCGTCGGCCAGAAGCACCAGCGGCGCATTGGCGACGGCGCGGGCTATGGCGACACGCTGCTGCTCGCCGCCGGAGAGCTCGGACGGCCGGTGCTGCGCGCGCTTGCCGATCTGCATGTAATCCAGCAGTTGTGCCGCCCGCTCGGACGCCTCTTTGCGGCCGAGCCCCTTGATCAGCTGCGGCATCATGATGTTCTCGAGCGCCGAGAACTCAGGCAGCAGGTGATGGAACTGATAGACGAAGCCGACATCGTTACGGCGGATCGCGGTGCGTTCGTCGTCGGAGAGCCGGCCGCAGGCGCGGCCGCTGAGGATCACATCCCCCGCGTCAGGCCGCTCGAGCAATCCCGCCGTATGCAGCAAGGTCGACTTGCCGGTGCCCGAAGGCGCCACCAGCGCCACCATCTCGCCGCGCCGCAGCGAGAAATCGGCGCCGTTCAGAATGGTCAGCTTGCGCGGCCCCTGGACATAGTGCCGCTCGACGCCCTTCAGCTCGATAATGGCTTCGGCCATCACTCGTACCTCAAGGCTTCGACCGGATCGAGCCGCGCTGCCCGCCATGCCGGAAACACCGTGGCGAGGAAGGACAGGCTGAGCGCCATGATGACGACATAGGTGGTCTCGCGCGGGTCCATTTTCGCCGGCAGCTGGCTGAGGAAATAAAGCTCGGGATTGAACAGTATCCTGCCGGTCATCCAGGAGAAGAACTGGCGGATCGATTCGATGTTGAGGCAGATGACGACGCCGAGCAACACGCCGGCTATCGTGCCGGTCACGCCGATCGCGGCCCCGGTCATCAGGAAGATGCGCAGGATCGCCCCGCGCGAAGCGCCCATGGTGCGCAGGATGGCGATGTCGTGGCCCTTGTCCTTCACCAGCATGATCAGGCCGGAAATGATGTTGAGCGCCGCCACCAGCACGATCAGCGTCAGGATCATGAACATCACGTTGCGCTCGACCTGAAGCGCCGAGAAGAAGGTCTCGTTGCGCTGGCGCCAGTCGACGAGATCGATCGGCCGCTGCGCCGCCCGCTCGACCAACGGCTTCAACGCATCGACATTGTCGGGATTGTCGACATAGATCTCGATGGTCTGCGCCCGCCCGTCCATGTTGAAGTAGAGCTGCGCTTCCGAGAACGGCATGTAGACGATCGAGCTGTCATATTCCGACATGCCGACCTCGAAGATCGCCGCCACCTTGTAGCCCTTCATGCGCGGCGTGGTGCCTAGCGGCGTGACGTCGCCTTCGGGCGAAATCAGCGTGATGGTGTCGCCGAGCACCAGGCCTAGATTCTCGGCCATGCGCTTACCGATCGCCACGCCCTCGCCGGCGTCGAAGCCGTCAAGCGTGCCCTGCTTGATGTTGTTGGACACGATCGAGATCTTGTTGAGGTCTTCCGCGCGAATGCCGCGCACCAGCGCGCCGGTGCCGCCGCCGACATTGCCTTGCGCCAGCACTTGCCCGTCGATCAGAGGGATGGCGTATTTGACGCCGGAAACACCGTTGATGCGGCTCGCCACCTGCGCATAGTCCTCCAGCGGCGAATCCAGCGGCTGCACGATCAGATGGCCGTTGACGCCGAGGATGCGGGTAAGCAATTCGGCGCGAAAACCGTTCATCACCGCCATGACGACGATCAGCGTCGCGACGCCCAGCATGATGCCGAGGAAGGAGATCGAGGCGATGACGGAGATCACCGTCTCCTTGCGGCGCGAACGCAGATAGCGCCACGCCACCATGCGCTCGAAGCCTGAAAAGGCGCCTGCCGGCGATCGAGCTGCAGCCGCCTCGTTCATCAGGCGATACCCAGGCGTTTCTTGGCTTCCGCGATCGGCAGGGTCTCGCGCTCGCCGGTCCGGCGGTTCTTGATCTCGACCTCGCCTGCGGCCACGCCGCGCGGGCCGACGATCACCTGCCAGGGCAGGCCGATCAGATCGGCGGTCGCGAACTTGCCGCCCGGCCGCTGGTCGGTGTCGTCATAGAGCACGTCCTTGCCGGCCGAAGTCAACGCCGCGTAGAGCTCGTCGCAGACGCGATCGCATTCGGCGTCGCCCGCCTTCATATTGATCAGGCCGATATCGAACGGCGCCACCGCTTCCGGCCAGATGATGCCGTTCTCGTCGTGACTCGCCTCGATGATCGCCGCGACAAGCCGCGACGGGCCGATGCCGTAGGAGCCGCCCGAAGCGAAATGGTCCTTGCCGTCGGGCCCGGTGACCTTGGCATTCATCGGCTTCGAATATTTCTCGCCGAAGTGGAAGATGTGGCCGACCTCGATGCCGCGCGCCGAAAGCCTGTCGCCTTCGGAGACCTTCTCCCAGGCTGCTTCGTCATGCATCTCGTCGGTGGCGGCGTAAGGCGTCGTCCATTTCTTCACGATGCCGCCGATCTCGGTATCGTCGGCAAAATTCGTGTCCGCTCCAGGCACCTCGAGCGACAGATAGGCGCGGTCGCAGAACACCTGGCTCTCGCCGGTGTCGGCCAGGATGATGAACTCATGGCTGAGGTCGCCGCCGATGGGGCCGGTGTCGGCGCGCATCGGAATGGCCTGCAGGCCCATGCGCGTGAACGTCCTGAGATAGGAGACGAACATGCGGTTATAGGCGGCTCTGGCGCCTTCAAAATCGAGGTCGAAGGAGTAAGCGTCCTTCATCAGGAACTCGCGCGAGCGCATGACACCGAAGCGGGGACGCACCTCGTCGCGGAACTTCCACTGGATGTGGTAGAGATTGAGCGGCAGGTCCTTGTAGGACTTGACGTAGGCGCGGAAGATCTCGGTGACCATTTCCTCGTTGGTCGGGCCGTAGAGCATATCGCGGTCCTGCCGGTCCTTGATGCGCAGCATCTCCTTGCCGTAGTCGTTGTAACGGCCGCTCTCGCGCCACAGGTCCGCCGACTGGATGGTCGGCATCAGGATTTCCAGCGCGCCTGCCCGGTTCTGCTCCTCGCGGATGATCTGGCAGACCTTGTCCAGCACCCGCTTGCCGAGCGGCAGCCAGGAAAAGCTGCCCTGCCCCTGCTGGCGGATCATGCCGGCACGCAGCATCAGCCGATGCGAGACGATTTCGGCCTCGCGGGGGTTTTCTTTGAGAATGGGCAGGAAGTAGCGCGACAAACGCATGGACTGGTCCGTGAATGAAAAAATGGCGGCGCGGGGAATCGGCGCAACCGAGGCTGCTTGCCCGGGCTTCATAGCCATTTCATGACAGAATGGAAACCCGAGCGCGCCAAAGTGTTGGCGCGTTCTGCGCATAATCAAAAAGGCTGTTTGGCCGCCAAAGTGCCTCATCCGGCTATTTGATCGATTCACAAGCAAGCCTTGCCCCACTATTGTGCAGTGCAGCACGATATTGCCCGTTTGGAGGCAAAATTCTTCGTGACATTTTCACCTGCCTTGGTCTAGTGTGCGCCGATAACCGAGAGGGCGGAGAAAAATCTGCTCTCCTACGCGGTCAAAGTCTTGGGAGGATGCGATCTAGGCGCGGTAACTCGCTGCCGCCGGACACCGGAAACGGATCGGACGCGTTTAAATTGCAAGGCCTCGTGCCTTGCATTTTTTTTGTGCAATCATCTGCTTAGCACGACAAGCTGCCAAACAGCATTACGTTGCGTCAGCCATTGAAATCGGAAGCCCGCTTCCGCCTTCAACCAAAGCGGGCACCGGCTGGTCAATACTTGCGAAACTGTATAGGACCTTAGCTGCCCTCAGTATGACTAAAGTCCGGCACGATGTGCGGGATGTCGTCGAAGCCAAAGCCGAGCCCCCTCGTCAGCCCGTAGAAAATGCCGATCACGACTGCAGTCACGATCGTCGTGCGGATCGCCGCGCGCAGCATATGCGGCCCACGTGGCGCGCTCGAAACCGTGCCCAGCGTCACGTCCTTGTCCTCGTCCTGCGTGCGCAGGCTGAACGGCAGCACGGCAAACAACACCAGCCACCATGTGACGAAGAACAGCGCTACGAAGGAAACCCAGTTCATGCCTGCTCCAGTTCCACCAGCGTGCCGAAGAAATCCTTCGGGTGCAGGAACAACACCGGCTTGCCATGCGCGCCGGTCTTCGGATTGCCGTCGCCAAGCACACGCGCGCCGCTCGCCTTGAGATGATCGCGCGCGGCCAGAATATCGTCGACCTCATAGCAGACGTGATGCATGCCGCCTGACGGGTTCTTCTCCAGGAAGGCAGCAATGGGCGAAGCCTCGCCCAGCGGTTCCAGCAATTCGATCTTGGTGTTGCCGACATCGACGAAGACGACGTTCACGCCATGCTCCGGCAGCGCCTGCGGTTCGCTCACCTGGGCGGCGCCCAGCGTATCGCGATAGGCCGCGGTCGCCGCGGCCAGGTCCGGCACGGCAAGCGCGACATGGTTCAGGCGTCCGAGCATGGAAGGCTCCGTCGTGGTAAATGGTGAATAGTGAATGGTAAGCCCAAACTCGAGCAGTGCAGATACCAAATACTATTCACCATTCACCATTCACTACCTAGTCACGAATACCGTCACCAGCGGCTTCTTGCCCCAGGCTTCGTTGGCGGCGCCGCGCACGGCGCGGCGCACGGCCTCCTGCACCAGGTCGAGGTCTTTTCGGCGCTGGCGGGGGATGGAGTCCACCGCGCCGATTGCCGCATCGAGCATCAGGTCTTCCAGCGTCTCGCCGCTGGCATCGGCCTCGGCAACGCCGATAGCCACCAGATCAGGGTCGCCGGCCAACTCGTATTTGTCGTCGAGCACGACATTGACCGCGACATGCCCGGCAAACGAAAGCTTGCGGCGGTCGCGTATGCCCATCGCCTGGTCGGTCCCGATCAGCAGGCCATCCTTGTAGAGGCGGCCGAACGGCACCTGGTCGATGATCGTGGCGGGACCGGGCCAGAGTCTGAGCATATCGCCGTCGCGCACCTGTGCCACCTGGCCGATGCCCGACATAGACATCAGCGAGCCCTGCGCCACCAGATGCGCCGCTTCGCCATGCACCGGCACGCCGATCTGCGGCCGCACCCATTCATACATCTTGCGCAATTCGCTGCGGCGCGGATGGCCGGAGACGTGCACCAGCGCATCGCCGTCCTCGATGATCTTCATGCCGAGGTCGATCAGCCGGTTCTTGACCTCGAGGATCGCCTTCTCGTTGCCGGGAATGGTGCGCGAGGAAAACACCACCGTGTCGCCGGCCGTCAGCGCCACCGACTTCATCTCGTCCCGCGAAAGCTTCGCCAGTGCCGCCAGCGGTTCGCCCTGGCTGCCGGTGCAGATGATCACCAGGTTTTCGCGCGGGATGAAGCCGTAATCCTCCTCGGCGATGAATTCCGGCAGGCCGTCCATGTAGCCAAGCTCGGTCGCGACATCGATGACGCGCTTCAGCGAGCGGCCGAGCACCAGGCATTGCCGGCCGGCGTCGCGCGCCGCCCTGGCGATCGAGACGATGCGCCCGACATTGGAGGAGAAGGTGGTGACCGCGACGCGGCCCTTGGCCTTCTCGATGACCCCCTTGAGGCCCTCGCCGACCGCCACTTCCGACGGCGACTCGCCTTCCCTCAGCGCATTGGTGGAATCGCAGATCAGCGCCAGCACGCCCTTGTCGCCATAGGCGCGGAAGCGCGCCTCGTCGGTCTTCGGCCCGATCGTCGGCGCCGGATCGATCTTCCAGTCGCCGGTGTGGATCACCGTGCCGGCGGGCGTGGTGATCGCCAGCGACATCGGCTCAGGGATCGAGTGCGCGACGGGGATGGCCTCGATCTCGAACGGTCCGACGGTGAACTTCTCGCCCGCCCGATAGATCGATGCTGGGATTTTCGGCGCATTCCGCTCACCCTGCCGCTTGGCCTCGAGCAGGCCGGCGGTGAAGGGCGTCATCCAGACAGGCGCTTTGAGCTTCGGCCAGATGTCGAGCAGCGCGCCGTAGTGGTCCTCATGCGCATGGGTGATGACGATGCCGCGCAGGCCGTCGAGGTTCTCCTCGATGAAGCGCGTTTCGGGCAAGATGAGATCGACACCCGGATGCGCGGTATCGGGAAAGGTGACGCCGACATCGACGATAATCCACTCGCGCGCGTCGGCCGGCCCGTAGCCATAGAGGGCGAAGTTCATGCCGATCTCGCCGACGCCGCCGAGCGGCGCGAACACGAGTTCGGCGTTTTCTCTATCCGCCATGAATTCTTTCCTTCCTGGCCGCTCAGGCCAAGCCAATCAAATCAAGTGTCAAGGACGGGCCGATGCGACCGCGCCGAAATGCACGTCGCCGGCCGCGATCGTCAAAACCGATCCGTCATCGTCGCGGATCACAAAACGGCAGTCCTCGTCAATGGTCTCGAAGACACCGCGCACCACATTGCCGTCAATTCTGACAGCAACCTCGCCGCCGAGCCCGGCCGCGCGCGCCAGCCAGCGCTTCCTGATGGCGGAAAGCCCGCGCCCGTCGTCCCACAATCTGAAGTTCTCGCTCCAGGCGTCCGAAAGCGCCAGGAACAGCGTTTCGGCATCGCAATTGGCGCCCAGCGCCTGCAGCGATGTCGCCGGATAGGGCAGATCCTCAGGATAAGCCACCACATTGACGCCGATGCCGACGGCGACGGCAAAGCGGCCGCCTTCGAGCATCGCCGACTCCAGCAGGATGCCGGCAAGCTTGGCGCCTGAGGCGAGCACGTCGTTCGGCCATTTCAGCTCGAAGCGATTGCGGCCTTCGCTGGCGCCGTCCAGGGCAACGACGATCCGGCCTTGCGGGACGACGGCGTCCAGCGCGTCGGCGAGCGCCAGCCCGGCGACGAAGCCGAGCGTCGCGGCAAGCCTGAGCTCGCCGCCCGGAACCAGAAGCAGCGTCGCCGCCAGATTGCCTTCGGGCGTCGCCCAGGCGCGGCCGCGCCGCCCGCGCCCGCTTTCCTGCTTCTTCGAGACGACCCAGAGCTTGCCGGGATCGCCTGCGCGCGCGTGCTCCAGCGCCAGCGCGTTGGTCGAGCCGACGCTGTCATGCGCCTCGAGCCGGAACCCCTCCGACGCCGCGGTTGGAGCCAGCCGAAATGCCATCCCGTCAGAAGAAGGTCTTGGCCGCGGCTTCGGCATAGGTGCCGATCGGTCCGCCGATCAGCACGTAGAACAGCACGAAGGCGCCGCTGACGCCGAGCACGAGGCGCAGCTCGCTGGCCATCGGCACGAAGCCGCCGACAGGCTCGTCGAACCACATGATCTTGATGATGCGCAGGTAATAGTAGGCGCCTACCACCGAGGCCAGCACGCCGATGATCGCCAGCGCATAGAGATGCGCGTTGATGGCGGCCAGGAATACGTACCACTTCCCCCAGAAGCCCGCGAGCGGCGGAATGCCGGCCAGCGAGAACATCAGGATGGTGAGGATGGTGGCCATGATCGGGTTGGTCGAGGCCAAGCCGGCGAGATCGCCGATCTGCCCGACATTGCCCTCCTTGCGCCGCATGGCGAGGATGAAGGCGAAGGTGCCGAGCGTCATCACCAGATAGATCAGCATGTAGATGACGACACCACGCACGCCGGCCTGGCTGTTGGCGGCAAGGCCGACCAGAGCGTAGCCCATATGGCCGATCGAGGAATAGGCCATCAGCCGCTTGATGTTGGTCTGGCCGATGGCGGCGAAGGCGCCGAGCGCCATCGAGGCGATCGAGATGAAGACGACGATCTGCTGCCAGTCGGCGGCGATCGGCTTGAAGGCGCCCATGGTGACGCGCACGATCAGCGCCATCGCCGCCATCTTCGGCGCCGCGGCCAGGAAGGCGGTGATCGGCGTCGGCGCGCCTTCATAGACGTCCGGCGTCCACATGTGGAACGGCACCGCGGAAATCTTGAAGGCGAGGCCGGCAAGCACGAAGACCAGGCCGAAGACCAGGCCGAGCTGCCGCTCGCCGCTGCCGAGCGCCGTCGCGATCTCGTGGAAACCGGTATTGCCGGTGTAACCGTAGACTAGGCTGATGCCATAGAGCAGCATGCCCGAGGACAGCGCGCCGAGGACGAAGTATTTCAGGCCCGCTTCGGTCGAGCGGAGATTGTCGCGGTTGATCGCCGCCAGCACATAGATCGCCAGCGACTGCAGCTCGAGGCCGAGATAGAGCCCGATCATGCCGTTGGCCGAGATCATCAGCATCATGCCGAGCGTGCAGAGCACGATCAGTACCGGATATTCGAACTTGTCGAAGTGCTCCTGCCTCGCAAAGCGCATCGACATGACGAGCGTCACCGCCGAGCCGATCAGCGCCAGCATCTTCATGAAGCGGCCGAAGGAATCCTGGACGAAGGCGCTGCCATAGGCGGTCCCCTCGCCTCCGGAGAAAGCCAGCCAAAGACCGGCGACGACAAGCACCGCGACCGCAAGGCCGGTCACCGTCATCGTGTTGTTGGAGCGCGAATAGGCACCCACCATCAGAAGCGCCAACGCGCCGATGGCGAGGATCAGCTCCGGCGTCGAGAGCGAAAGGCTGGAGAGAAGGTCCGGCGTCATGGTGTTTCCCCAGTCAGTTCGCCGCCGCGGTCTGCGCGGAATTGATGGATGCGGTGACGTTGGTGACGAGCGCCTTGACCGACTGCGTCGTGGCGTCGAAGACCGGCGCCGGATAGACGCCGAAGAAGATGACCAGCGCCACCAGCGGGTAGATTATGACCTTCTCGCGCGTCGAGAGATCGAGCAGGTTCTTCAGGCTTTCCTTGGTCAGCGCGCCGAAGATCACGCGGCGGTAGAGCCAGAGCGCGTAAGCCGCCGATAGGATGACGCCGGTGGCGGCGAAGAACGCCACCCAGGTATTGACCCGGAACACGCCGAGCATGGTCAGGAACTCGCCTACGAAGCCGCTGGTGCCCGGCAGGCCGACATTGGCCATGGTGAAGATCATGAACGCGGTGGCGTATTTCGGCATGTTGTTGACCAGCCCGCCATAGGCGTCGATCTCGCGCGTATGCATGCGGTCGTAGATGACGCCGACGCACAGGAACAGCGCGCCGGAGACGAGGCCGTGGCTGAGCATCTGGAACATCGCGCCCTGCACGCCCTCCTGGTTCATCGCAAAGATGCCCATTGTGACGAAGCCCATATGGGCGACCGACGAATAGGCGATCAGCTTCTTCATGTCCTCCTGCATCAGCGCCACCAGCGAGGTGTAGATGATGGCGACGACGGAGAGCGTGAAGATCAGCGGCGCGAACATCTCGGACGCCAGCGGGAACATCGGCAGCGAGAAGCGCAGGAAGCCGTATCCGCCCATTTTCAGGAGGATGGCGGCCAGGATGACTGAGCCCGCCGTCGGCGCCTCGACGTGGGCATCGGGCAGCCAGGTGTGCACCGGCCACATCGGCATCTTCACCGCGAAGGAGGCGAAGAAGGCGAGCCACAGCCAGGTCTGCATGTTGGCCGGGAAGTTGTGCGTCAAGAGCGTGGTGATGTCGGTGGTGCCGGACTGGAAGAACATCGCCATGATGGCGAGCAGCATCAGCACCGAGCCGGCGAGCGTATAGAGGAAGAATTTGAACGAGGCATAGACGCGCCGCTTGCCGCCCCAAACGCCGATGATGATGAACATCGGGATCAGGCCGCCCTCGAAGAAGACGTAGAAGAGCACGATGTCGAGCGCGCAGAACACGCCGATCATCAGCGTCTCGAGGATCAGGAAGGCGACCATATAGGCCTTCACCCGCTTCTCGATCGCGTCCCACGAGGCCAGGATGCAGAGCGGCATCAGGAAGGTGGTCAGGATGACGAACAGCATCGAGATGCCGTCGACGCCCATATGGTAGGAGATGCCTGAATCCAGCCAGGCGTGCTTCTCGACGAACTGGAACCCGGCCAGCGAATTGTCGAAGCCCTTCCAGATGAACAGCGACACCACGAAGGTGAACGCCGTCGTGATGAAAGCGATCGAGCGGATGTTGCGGCGCGCGTTTTCGCTGTCGTCGCTGATCGGCAGAATTAAGAGAACACCAACCAGCGGCAGGAAGGTGACCAGCGAGAGGATTGGCCAGTCGGTCATCAGAGCATCATCCAGGTGACGAGAGCGGCCACGCCGATCAGCATGGCGAAGGCATAGTGGTAGAGATAACCGGTCTGCAGCTTGACGACACGGTTGGTGACGTCGACGACCCGCGCCGAGATGCCGTCGGGGCCGAGCCCGTCGATAATGGTGCCGTCACCGGTCTTCCACAGGAACCGGCCGAGGCGCTTCGCCGGCCGGACGAACAGGAAGTCGTAGAGCTCGTCGAAATACCACTTGTTGAGCAGGAAGCCGTAGAGCAGGCGATGGTTGGCAGCGACGCTCCGGGGCAGTTCCGGCGAGCGGATGTAGAACTTCCAGGCGATCGCAAAGCCGATGACCATGGCGATGAACGGCGCCAGTTCGACCCAAAGCGGCAATTCATGGATCTCATGCAGGATATGGTTTTCCGGCAGCGTGAACAGTGATGCCTTCCAGAACTCGGCATAGCCCTCGCCGATGAAAGCGCCGTGGAAGATGATGCCGGCAAACAGCGCGCCGGCCGCCAGCACGTAGAGCGGCACCAGCATCACCGGCGGCGATTCATGCACGTGATGCATGACCTCGTGGCTGGCGCGCGGCTCGCCGTGGAAGGTCATGAAGATCAGCCGCCAGGAATAGAAGCTGGTGAAGCAGGCGGCGATGACCAGCAGCACGAAGGCGAAGGCCGCGACCGCGTTGTGGCTGGCAAAGGATGCTTCGATGATGGCGTCCTTGGAGAAGAAGCCGGCGGTGCCGATCACCGTCGCCGGGATGCCGACGCCGGTCAGCGCCAGCGTGCCGATCACCATCATCCAGTAGGTCTTGGGGATAAGCGTCCTCAAGCCGCCCATGTTGCGCATGTCCTGCTCGTCGGAAACGGCGTGGATGACCGAGCCGGAGCCGAGGAAAAGCAGCGCCTTGAAGAAAGCGTGCGTGAACAGGTGGAAGATCGCCGCGCCATAGGCGCCGACGCCGAGCGCCACGAACATGTAGCCGAGCTGCGAGCAGGTCGAATAGGCGATGACGCGCTTGATGTCGTTCTGGACCAGGCCGACGGTCGCCGCGAAGAAGGCGGTGAAGGCGCCGATGAAGACGACGACGGTGAGCGCCGAATGCGACAGCTCGAACAGCGGCGAGAGCCTCGCCAGCATGAAGACGCCGGCCGTCACCATGGTGGCGGCATGGATCAGCGCCGAGACCGGCGTCGGGCCTTCCATGGCGTCGGGCAGCCAGGTGTGCAGCGGCACCTGCGCCGACTTGCCCATGGCGCCCATGAAGAGCAGCAGGCAGACCACCGTCAGCGCCGTATGCTTGTCTAGCGCATACCCAAGGAAGGTAAGCACGGCTGCCCCCTCAGGCGCGCCTTCGGCCGGAAGGAAGGAGGCGGCGTTGGCAAAGACAGTGCCGAGATTGACCGAGCCGAACAGCACGAAGACGCCGAAGATGCCGAGCGCGAAGCCGAAGTCGCCGACACGGTTGACGATGAAGGCTTTGATTGCAGCGGCATTGGCGGACGGCTTCTTGTACCAGAAACCGATCAGCAGGTAGGAGGCGAGGCCGACGCCTTCCCAGCCGAAGAACATCTGCACCAGGTTGTCCGCCGTCACCAGCATCAGCATCGCGAAGGTGAACAGCGACAGATAGGCGAAGAAGCGCGGCCGGTCCGGATCGTGGTGCATGTAGCCGATCGAATAGATATGGACCAGCGCCGACACGGTGTTGACGACAACCAGCATCACGACCGTGAGAGTATCGATCCTGAGCGCCCAGGCGGCGTCGAGCCCGCCGGCCTGGATCCAGCGCAGCACCGGCACGGTAAACACCTCGCCATGGCCGAAGCCTACCGTGAAGAAGACGATCCACGACAGCACCGCCGAGATCACCAGGAAGCCGGATGTGATGTATTCGGACGCCTTGGCGCCGAGCGAATTGCCGAACAGGCCGACAATCAGGAAGCCGAGCAGCGGAAGGAAGACGATGGCCTGGTACATGGTTGTTCCGTCAACCCTTCATCTGGTTCACGTCTTCGACCGCGATCGAGCCGCGGTTGCGGAAGAAGACGACAAGAATGGCAAGACCGATCGCGGCCTCCGCCGCGGCGACCGTCAGCACGAACAGGGCGAAAACCTGTCCGACGAGGTCATGCAGCGCCGCCGAGAAGGCGACGAAGTTGATGTTGACCGCGAGCAGGATCAGCTCGATCGACATCAGGATGACGATGATGTTGCGGCGGTTCAAAAAGATGCCGAACACGCCAAGCGTGAACAGGATCGCCGATACGGTCAGATAATGCGCGATGCCGACGACCATCTCAGATACCCTCGCCCGACTTGACCTTGCGGATTTCCATGCCCGTCGCCGGCGTGCGGCCGACCTGGGCGGCGATCGACTGCCGCTTGACGCCTTCCTTGTGGCGCAGCGTCAGCACGATGGCGCCGATCATGGCGACCAGGAGCACGAGGCCGGCGATCTGGAAGTAGTAGAGGTAGTCCGTGTAGAGGATGTCGCCGAGCGCAGCGGTGTTGGAGCGCGTGGCGAGATCCGGCGTCTGCTTCGCCACCGTGGAGGCTAGCTGCGGCGCGAAGTTGTAGCCGCCGAGCACGATGATCAGCTCCGCCGCCAGGATCAGCCCGACCAGCGCGCCGATCGGCGCATATTGCAGCGCGCCCTGCTTCATTTCGGCGAAGTCGACGTCGAGCATCATGACGACGAACAGGAACAGCACCATCACCGCGCCGACATAGACGACGAGCAGGATCATCGCCAGGAACTCGGCGCCGGTCAGCATGAACAGGCCGGCGGCGTTGAAGAAGGTGAGGATCAGGAACAGCACGGAATGCACGGGGTTGCGCGACGAAATGACCATGAAGGCCGACGCCACGGCGATAAAGGCGAAGAGGTAGAAGAAAGCCGCCTCTAATCCACTCAGCATGGGTTCCCCCGGGTTCCTGTCGGATCGGACATTCGTCGTCCCCGTTGTCTCTGGCTTCGTCCCGCCTCCGGTACCAAAGCCGCGTGTTCCTAGCGCATGTTCCGATCGGGTTCAAAGACCCGATCGAAGAAACATGCGCGACTCTTTCATTCCGGAGGATGATCTGGTTCGAAAAGTCCGCAACTTTTCGGGATCATCCCCTGGACGAGGCCCTTGCGCCCCGTCCATGCGTCAATGTCAGCGATAGGGCGCGTCCAGCGCGATGTTGCGCGCCAGTTCCCGCTCCCAGCGATCGCCGTTCGCGAGCAGCTTTTCCTTGTTGTAGTAAAGCTCCTCGCGCGTCTCGGTCGCGAATTCGAAATTCGGCCCCTCGACGATGGCGTCGACCGGGCAGGCTTCCTGGCAGAAGCCGCAATAGATGCACTTCACCATGTCGATGTCGTAGCGCACAGTGCGCCGCGTGCCGTCGTTGCGGCGCGGACCGGCTTCGATGGTGATCGCCTGTGCCGGACAGATCGCTTCGCAAAGCTTGCATGCGATGCAGCGCTCCTCGCCGTTCGGATAGCGGCGCAGCGCATGCTCGCCCCGGAAGCGCGGGCTGGTCGGCCCCTTCTCATGCGGATAGTTGATCGTCTCCTTCGGCGCGAAGAACTGGCGCATCGACAGGAAGAAGGCGCTGACGAAATCCTTGAGCAGCAAGGCCTTTGCGGCCTGGGCAAGAGCGGACATCACGCAAACCCCGTGATCTTGAGGAAGGCCGCGGTGGCAACGACCATGAACAGCGAGATCGGCAGGAACACCTTCCAGCCCAGCCGCATCAGCTGGTCGTAGCGGTAGCGCGGCACGAACGCCTTCACCATCGAGAACATGAAGAACACCAGGCAGACCTTGAGCACGAACCAGATCAGGCCCGGCACCCAGGTGAAGGGCGCGAAGTCGAACGGTGGCAGCCAGCCGCCAAGGAAGAGGATGGTGGCCAACGCGCACATCAGCACGACGGCGACATACTCGCCGAGGAAGAAGAGCAGGAACGGCGTCGACGAATATTCAACCATGTGGCCGGCGACGAGTTCCGATTCCGCCTCCACCAGATCGAACGGCGGACGGTTCGTCTCCGCCAGCGCCGAGATGAAGAACACGATGAACATCGGGAACAGCGACAGCCAGTGCCAGTCGAGGAAGGTGTTGGGCAGGCCGAGCCGCGTGCCCAGGCCATCCTGCTGCGCAAGCACGATGTCGGAGAGGTTGAGCGAGCCGACGGTGAGCAGCACGGTGACGATGACGAAGCCGATCGAGACTTCGTAGGACACCATCTGCGCGGCCGAGCGCAACGCGCCGAGGAACGGATATTTCGAGTTGGATGCCCAGCCGCCCATGATCACGCCATAGACCTCGAGCGAGGAGATGGCGAAGACATAGAGGATGCCGACATTGATGTTGGCGATCGCCCAGCCTTCATTGACCGGAATGACCGCCCAGGCCGAGATTGCCAGCACCGCCGAGACCAGCGGCGCCAGCAGGAAAACGCCCTTGTTGGCGCCGGACGGGATCACCGGCTCCTTGAAGACGAATTTCAAAAGGTCGGCGAAGGCCTGCAGCGTGCCCCAGGGGCCAACGACGTTCGGGCCGCGGCGCAGTTGCACCGCCGCCCAGATCTTGCGGTCGGCATAGAGCACATAGGCGACGAAGATCAAAAGAACGACGATCAGCACGACTGACTTCAACAGGATCAGGAGCGCCGGCAGCACGTAGAAGGAGAAAAAGGTGTCCATGCTTATTCCGCCGCCTGCTTGAAGCCGCTCTTGGCCAGCGCCGAGCATTCGGCCATCACGGCCGACGCCCGCGCGATCGGGTTGGTCAGATAGAAGTCCTTCACTGGCGAGGTGAAAGTGCCCTTGTTCAGCCGGCCGCCGAGCTTCGCCGCCTTGGCTATGTCGTCGGCGCTGCCGGCCAGGACCTGGTCGATGCGGGCGAGATGCGGATGTTCGCCATACAGCTTGGTGCGCAGTTGCGCCAGCGAATCGAACGGCAGCTTCTTGCCGAGAACATCCGAAAGCGCCCGCAGGATCGCCCAGTCCTCGCGCGCCTCACCCGGCGCGAAGCCGGCGCGGTTGGTCTGCTGCACGCGACCCTCGGTGTTGACATAGGTGCCGGACTTTTCGGTGTAGGCCGCAGCCGGCAGAATGACGTTGGCGCGATGCGCGCCGGCATCGCCATGCGTGCCGATATAGACGACGAAGGCGCCGCCGGTCCTGGCCATGTCGATCTCGTCGGCGCCGAGCAGGAACAGCAGATCCGTCTCGCCGAGCATGCCGGCGACGTTCTTGCCGCCCTCGCCCGGCACAAAGCCGACATCGAGGCCGCCGACTCTGGCTGCAGCATTGTGGAGCACGGCAAAACCGTTCCAGTCGGCCGTGACGGCATCGACGACTACCGCGAGCTTGGCCGCCTGGCCGAGCACCGCCGTGCCATCCGGGCGCGCCAGCGCGCCCTGGCCGACGATGATCAGCGGATGCGTCGCCTTCTTCAGCACCTCGAAGAACTTGCCGTTGCCGTCAGCAAGGTCCTTCAGAGATTCCGGGCCGGCGCCGATGAGCTCGTAGTCATAGCGCGTGTCGCCGATCTCGCCGATGACGCCGACCGGCAGGTTGCCGACGCGCCAGCGCTTGCGGATGCGGGCGTTGAGCACCGAGGCCTCGAAGCGCGGATTGGCGCCGATGATCAGCACCGCGTCGGCCTGCTCGATACCTTCGATGGTCGGATTGAAGATGTAGCTGGCGCGGCCGAGTGACGGATCGAGCGCGGCGCCGTCCTGGCGGCAGTCGATGTTCTTCGAGCCGAGCGCTGCCATCAAAAGCTTGAGCGCGTAAATCTCCTCGACCGCGGCGAGATCGCCGGCGATGGCGCCGATGCGCTCGGGTGCCGTCTTGCCCACCTCGTCCTTGATCGCCGCGAAGGCTTCCGTCCAGCTTGCCGAAACGAGCTTGCCGTTCTTGCGCACATAGGGGCGATCGAGGCGCTGCGTGCGCAGACCGTCCCAGATGAAGCGGGTCTTGTCGGAAATCCACTCCTCGTTCACCGCTTCGTTGACGCGCGGCAGGATGCGCATCACCTCGCGGCCTCTGGAATCGACGCGGATCGCCGAGCCGACGGCGTCCATGACGTCGATCGATTCCGTCTTGGTGAGTTCCCACGGCCGCGCTTGGAAGGCGAACGGCTTGGAGGTCAGCGCGCCGACCGGGCAAAGGTCGATGACGTTGCCCTGGAGCTCCGACGTCATCGCCTGTTCGAGATAGGTGGTGATCTCGGCGTCCTCGCCGCGGCCGATCAGGCCGAGCTCGGAAATGCCGGCAACTTCGGTGGTGAAGCGGACGCAGCGCGTGCAGTGGATGCAGCGGTTCATCACCGTCTTCACCAGCGGGCCGATATACTTGTCTTCGACCGCGCGCTTGTTCTCGTGATAGCGCGAGGAGTCGACGCCGAAGGCCATCGCTTGATCCTGCAGGTCGCATTCGCCGCCCTGGTCGCAGATCGGGCAGTCGAGCGGATGGTTGATCAGCAGGAACTCCATCACGCCTTCGCGGGCCTTCTTGACCATCGGCGTGTTGGTGAAGATCTCCGGCGGCTCGCCGTTCGGGCCGGGGCGCAGGTCGCGCACGCCCATGGCGCAGGAAGCCTGCGGCTTGGGCGGGCCGCCCTTCACCTCGATCAGGCACATGCGGCAGTTGCCGGCGATGGACAGCCGCTCATGGAAGCAGAAGCGCGGCACTTCCGCGCCGGCGTCCTCGGCCGCCTGCAGCAGCGTGTAATGGTCGGGTACCGTGATCTCTTTCCCGTCGACCTTAAGCTTTGCCATTCGCCTCAAACCCTCGCGGATTTCCCGCAATCCATCTTTCCGGGCGCGACTGGCGCCGCGCCCGGCATTTCATCTTAACTCTTGGCGGCCAGCGCCGCCGCTTGGGCAGCCCAGTCGTCGCGGCCGATGCGGCCGGCGAGCGACAGGTAATCCTCGACCCAGGCGATCTCTTCCGACGTCCAAGCGGCGATCTGGCCGTAGGTCCAGATGCCAAGACCATTCAGCACTTTTTCCAGCTTCGGTCCGATGCCCGAGATCGCCTTCAGATCCGAAGGCTTCGCCGGCTTGTCGATCGCCTTGGGCTGCCTGAAATCTTCCGGCATCAGCCCGGTCGCGGCCGTTCCGGCAACAGTGTCGGCGCCTGCTGTGTCGAGCGCCTTCTCGGTGGCGTTCGCGGCGATGTCGGTCACGTCCCTGGCGAAGGTCTGCGCCTCGGCGATCAGCGTCTCCGTCGCCTTGCGCGCCTTGGACGAATTGTTGGCGGCTTCGGTCCGTGCCTCGAGATCGTCGAGGAACGGCTGGAACATGCGCTGCGAGGCTTCGACGGCGCCGGAGAGCGCGCCCATCCAGACACCAAGCGCGTGATTGGCAAGACCCATGCCGAGCGCAGACATCGCGGCCGCGCCCGCGATGGGATGCGCCATCAGGTTGACGGCGCTGGCCATCTCCCTCGGCATCATCTTGGTCAGGTCCTGGTTCATCTTCTCGAGTTCGTCCAAATAAGGCATCAACGGGTTGGCTATCGAATACGTCGCCATAGACTTCTCCTGGTCGTTTCCTCGTACGCACCGCCCCTGCTTTTCCGTCCCGGGCAATGCCCGTATTCCAATCCTATTCCGCCGCCACCATAACCGGCTCGACCCGGTGGGCGTTGCGCGAAAACTCGTCGATGCGACGCTCCACCTCACCCCGGAAGTGCCGCATCAGGCCTTGGATCGGCCACGCCGCCGCATCGCCCAGCGCGCAGATGGTGTGGCCCTCGACCTGCTTGGTGACGTCCAGCAGCATGTCGATCTCGCGCTTCTGCGCCTCGCCGCGCACCAGCCGCTCCATCACCCGCCACATCCAGCCGGTGCCTTCGCGGCAAGGCGTGCACTGGCCGCAGCTCTCATGCTTGTAGAAGTAGGAAAGCCTGGCGATCGCCTTCACGATATCGGTCGACTTGTCCATGACGATGACGGCCGCCGTGCCGAGGCCGGATTTCAAGTCGCGCAGCGCGTCGAAATCCATCGGCGCGTCGATGATCTGCGCCGCCGGCACCAGCGGCACCGAGGCGCCGCCCGGGATGACCGCGAGCAAATTGTCCCAACCGCCGCGAATGCCGCCGCAATGCGTCTCGATCAGCTCGCGGAACGGGATCGACATCGCCTCTTCGACGGTGCACGGGTTGTTGACGTGGCCTGAGACACAGAACAGCTTGGTGCCGGCATTGTTCGGCCGGCCGAAGGACGAGAACCAGGCAGCACCCCGGCGCAGGATCGTCGGCGCCACGGCGATCGATTCGACGTTATTGACCGTCGTCGGGCAACCATAGAGACCAACATTGGCCGGGAACGGCGGCTTTAGCCGCGGCTGGCCCTTCTTACCTTCAAGGCTTTCGAGCAGCGCCGTCTCCTCGCCGCAGATATAGGCGCCGGCGCCGTGGTGCATATAGATGTCGAAGTCGTGGCCCGACGTGTTGTTCTTGCCGATGAGCTTCGCCGCATAGGCCTCGTCGATGGCCCGCTGCAGCGCCTCGCGCTCGCGGATGAACTCGCCGCGCACATAGATGTAGGCCGCGACCGCGCCCATGGCGAAGCCGGCGACCAGCGCGCCCTCGACCAGCGTGTGCGGATCGTTGCGCAGGATGTCGCGATCCTTGCAGGTGCCCGGCTCGGATTCGTCGGCATTGATGACCAGATAGGCCGGGCGTCCGTCGCTCTGCTTGGGCATGAACGACCATTTGAGGCCGGTCGGGAAGCCTGCGCCGCCGCGGCCGCGCAGGCCGCTCGCTTTCATCTCGTTGACGATCCAGTCGCGTCCCTTGGCGATAAGGCCGGGCGTGTCGTCCCAGATGCCGCGCGCCTGCGCTCCGGCCAGCGACTTATCGAACAGGCCGTAGATGTTGGTGAAGATGCGGTCTTTGTCCTGAAGCATGGTTCGTCCCTCAGACCGGCTTCTTGCCGAAGACGCGGATGTATTCGGCGACGCCGCCCTTGGCGAGCGCCTTGGCCTGCTTCACCCAGTCGTCGCGCTCGATGCGGCCGCGGAAGTTAAGATAGCCGTCGACCCATTCGCGCTCCGCTTTCTTCCACGCGGCGACTTGCGCGAAAGTGTAGATGCCAAGCGAATTCAAGGTGCCTTCGATCTTCGGACCGACGCCGGAGATCAGCTTGAGGTCGTCGACCGTTGCTGGGCGCTCGATGCTGGCCGGACGGTTCTTGTCATCGAGCGACGGCTTTGCCGTTTTGGCGACAGGCTGCTTGGTTTCCGGCGATTTGAAGGCGGAAGCAGGTTCGGCCTTGATCGTCGGCCCGCTACGAGGCTTCGAAACCCCTTCGACTTCCGGAGAAGCCTGGTTGGCGTTGGCGGCGGAGTGGCGCGGCGCCCTGACGCTGGCCGCCTTCTCGGTGGCCGGCGATACCTTGACCGGCGACGGCGTCGTCAGCGCCGGGCTGGTTTCGGGTGCATCGGTCTTCGGCTTGCCGGATTTCGACGGCCCGACCGGGGCCGATGGCGCCGGCATGGCCGGTGCCTGCGAGACGACGGCGGCGGGGGCCGCAGCCGGTGCCGCGGCAGCGGCTTCCCTGGCCGCCTTCGCCGCCGCCTTTGCTTCCCTGTCGCGGGTCGCCTTTAGGATCGCCTTCTCGCTCTTGAGCGTCGTAAGGCCAGAGGCGGGCTCCGAGCCGGTGCGGCCGTTCTGCGGACCCGGCTTAACGTCTGCACCCTTGCCCGATTCATAGAGATCGATGATCTCGGCCAGCCGTTCCGGCGTCAGGTCTTCGAACGTGTCCTTGAAGATCATCACCATCGGCGCGTTGACGCAGGCGCCGAGGCATTCGACCTCCTCCCACGACAGCGTGCCCTTGTCATTGGTGTGGAACTGATCGTGATGAATCTTCGAGCGGCAGACATCCATCAGCGCTTCAGACCCGCGCAACATGCAGGGCGTGGTGCCGCAGACCTGGATATGGGCGCGGGTGCCGACCGGATTGAGCTGGTACTGCGTGTAGAAGGTCGCCACCTCGAGGCCGCGGATGCGCGGCATGCCGAGCATGTCGCAGATCGCCTCGATCGCCGCCTTCGTCACCCAGCCTTCTTGCTCCTGCGCCAGCATCAGCAAGGGGATGATGGCCGACTGCTCGCGTCCCTTCGGATATTTGGCGATCCACTGCTTGGCCGCCGCCGCGTTCGCCTTGTTGAAGGCGAAGGAGGCTGGCTGGACGCTGGCATCTGCGAGACGGCGGACTGACATTTTAGCGATCGACCTCACCAAACACGATGTCGAGGGAGCCAAGCACGGCGGTGACGTCGGCCAGCATGTGGCCGCGGCACAGGAAATCCATGGCCTGCAGATGCGCGAAGCCTGGCGCCCGGAGCTTGCAGCGGTAGGGCTTGTTGGTGCCGTCGGAGACGAGATAGACACCGAACTCGCCTTTCGGCGCCTCGACGGCCGCATAGACCTCGCCGGCCGGCACGCGGTAGCCCTCGGTGTAGAGCTTGAAATGATGGATCAGCGCTTCCATCGAGCGCTTCATCGCCGCGCGCTTCGGCGGCACCACCTTACCGTCGAGGTTCGATACCGGACCGGTGCTTTCCCTGCCGAGCAGAATATCCACGCACTGACGCATGATCTTCGCCGACTGGCGCATCTCTTCCATGCGCACCAGATAGCGGTCGAAGCAGTCCCCGTTCTTGCCGACCGGGATGTCGAAATCCATCTCGGCATAGCATTCATAAGGCTGCGCCTTGCGCAGGTCCCAGGCAGCGCCCGAGCCGCGCACCATCACGCCCGAAAAACCCCAGGCCCAGGCGTCGGCGAGCGACACCGTGCCGATGTCGACATTGCGCTGCTTGAAGATGCGGTTGGGCGTGAGCAGCGCGTCGAGGTCGTCGACCGATTTCAGGAACGGGTCGATCCACTTGCCGATGTCCTCGACCAGCTTCTGCGGCAGGTCCTGGTGCACGCCGCCCGGCCGAAAATAAGCCGCATGCATGCGCGAGCCGGAGGCGCGCTCGTAGAACACCATCAGCTTTTCGCGCTCGACGAAGCCCCACAACGGCGGGGTCAGCGCACCGACGTCCATCGCCTGCGTCGTCACATTGAGGATGTGCGACATGATGCGGCCCATTTCGGAATAGAGCACGCGGATCAGCTGGCCGCGCTTCGGCACTTCGATGCCGAGCAGCCGCTCGGCCGCGAGCGCGAAGGCGTGCTCCTGGTTCATTGGCGCGCAATAGTCGAGCCGGTCGAGATAGGGCACGGCCTGCAGGTAGGTCTTGGCTTCGATCAGCTTCTCGGTGCCGCGGTGGAGCAGCCCGATATGCGGATCGACACGGTCGACCACCTCGCCGTCCAGCTCCAGCACTAGGCGCAAAACGCCATGCGCCGCAGGGTGTTGCGGACCGAAGTTGATGTTGAAGTTACGGACGGAGGTCTCAGCCATTCTGGCGCCTCTGGCGAAGAGTCAGTAGTGAGTAGTGAGTAGTGATCATCAATCTCAATGCCTACTTATTCCGCCTGTTTTGCCTGCACCGTCCTGATAAGAGATCGCATCATTTTCCCAATCTCTTCGCATCGCAGCAGCAGCTCAGTCTCGTTGGCTCTTTCCAGCATACCGACACGGCATGCCAGCAGTATGTGCGTTTCCAGTTCTTTCAGCGAACCCTGCGCCATGCGCAGAAATTGAACGAACGAACCTCTGTTCTCACGACCATACCCTTCAGCAATGTTGGCGGCGATAGATACCGCCGAGCGGCGCATCTGGGAGGTCATTCCATAGACCTCGTCTTTCGGAAAACCTTTGGTGACACGATAACAATCTTCGGCAAGAACCATCGCCGATTGCCACACCATTAGGTCTCGATAAGATTCGATCCGCTTTTCCAATTCCTTCCCTACTGACTACTCACTACTTCGCTACTCACTGTTTCGCCTTCTCGTCGCCTGGCAGCACGTAGTCGGTGCCTTCCCATGGCGAGAGGAAATCGAAATTGCGGAATTCCTGCTTGAGCTCGACCGGCTCGTAGATGACCCGCTTGGCCTCGTCGTCGTAACGCACCTCGACGAAGCCGGTCAGCGGGAAATCCTTGCGCAGCGGATGCCCGTCAAAGCCGTAGTCGGTCAGGATGCGTCGCAGGTCGGGATGGTCGGAGAACAGCACGCCATAGAGGTCGTAGGTCTCGCGCTCGTACCAGTCGGCGCCGGGATAGACGGCGGTCAGCGACGGCACCAGCGTCTCTTCGTCGGCCTGGACCTTGAGGCGGATCCGGACATTCTGCTTCGGCGACAGAAGGTGGTAGACGACGTCGAAGCGCTTGGCCCGCGACGGATAGTCGGCACCGCAGATATCGATGATCGAGATGAACTGGCAGCGCGGGTCGTCGCGCAGGAAGGTCGCCACCTCGATCAGGCTGCCGGGTTCGACGGAAACGGTCAGTTCGCCATAGGCAAGCACGGTTTCGCCGATGCGGCCGGAGAGCTTCTCGCCGAGATAGGTGGAGAGTTCGTTCAACGCCAGGGTCATCGGTTCACCGTTCGATCGTGCCGGTGCGGCGGATCTTCTTCTGCAACAGAAGAATGCCGTAGAGCAGCGCTTCCGCGCTCGGCGGGCAGCCGGGCACATAGATGTCGACCGGCACGATGCGGTCGCAGCCGCGCACCACTGAATAGGAATAGTGGTAGTAACCGCCGCCATTGGCGCAGGAGCCCATCGAGATGACGTAGCGCGGCTCCGGCATCTGGTCGTAGACCTTGCGCAGCGCCGGCGCCATCTTGTTGGTCAGCGTGCCGGCGACGATCATGATGTCGGACTGGCGCGGAGACGCACGCGGCGCGACGCCGAACCGCTCCGAGTCGTAGCGCGGCATCGAAGTATGGATCATCTCGACCGCGCAGCAGGCGAGGCCGAAGGTCATGAACATCAGCGAGCCGCTGCGCGCCCAGGTGATCAGCGCTTCGGTCGAGGTGACGAGGAAACCCTTGTCGGCCAGCTCATTGTTGATTTCGAGAAAGAAGGGATCGTCCTCCCCCACCGGCCTGCCGGTGTTGGGGTCGATGATGCCCTTGGGCTTCGGCGCGACGAGGGTGCCTGAACTGTCGTTCAATCCCATTCCAGCGCTCCTTTTTTCCATTCATAGGCAAAGCCGATGGTCAGCACCGCCAGGAACACCATCATCGACCAGAAGCCGAGCATGCCGACCTTGGAGAAGGACACCGCCCACGGGAACAGGAAGGCGACCTCGAGGTCGAAGATGATGAACAGGATCGACACCAGGTAGAAGCGGATGTCGAATTTCATGCGGGCGTCGTCGAACGAGTTGAACCCGCATTCATAGGCGGAAAGCTTTTCCGGGTCGGGATTGCGGTAGGCCACCAGGAACGGCGCGATGATAAGCGCCAGACCGACGACCATCGCCACTGCGATGAACAGGACGATGGGCAGGTACGAACTTAGGAGTGCGCTCATGCGGCGACTTTCCTTTGGCGGGCCAGTTCACTTTGATTACAGCAACGGACTCTAATGCGGAAGCGTGACAGTTTAACCCGCTGAACCGTTTTAAGGGCCCTATGCTGCGACGCGGCGAGGGTTAGCGCAGCGGTTTCGGCGAAGCAAGTCAAACCTTGTTCAAAATCCGGCCCTGGACGCCATATCGGAGCAAACTGGTCCGATCCGCTCCTGTTTGATTTCCTTCGCTTTTTACTCCACTTTCCTCTCCTGACATATCTCCCGCCATTTGCCTGCTAGCATGGCTGGAATCATCGGCTGGACGTCAGGTAAACGGATCGAGGCAAAGGCACCTTGATGAAGGAAAAAATCTCTCTTCGCATGGCCAGGCGCATCGCGCTTGGCGCGCAGGGCTTTACGGACCCTCGCCCCGGCGGCGAGCCTAACCGCAGGCACCTCGCCCGCGTGCTCTCCCGCACCGGGCTGCTGCAGATCGATTCCGTCAGCGCGGTGGTGCGCGCTCATTACATGCCGCTCTATTCGCGCCTTGGCCCCTACCCGCTTTCGCTGCTCGACAATGCCGCGCTCACCCGCAGGCGCGCCGTCTTTGAATATTGGGCGCATGAGGCCTCCTTCCTGCCGGTCGAGACCTACCCGCTGATGCGCTGGCGCATGCAGCGCGCCGAACGCGGCGAGGAAATGTATCTCGGCCTCGCCAAATGGGGCCGCGAGCGCAAGGAGATGATCGAGGAGATCTACAGGCAAGTCGCCGATCGCGGGCCGATCGCCGCCTCCGACATCGAGGGCCATAAGGGCAATGGCGGCTGGTGGGGCTGGAGCGAGGCCAAGCACGCCTTCGAATGGCTGTTCTGGGCAGGATACATCACCACCGCCTACCGGCGCGGCTTCGAACGCTACTACGACCTGCCGGAGCGCGTGCTGCCGCAGGCGGTGCTCGACCTGCCGGTACCGTCGGTCGAGGACGCCCACCGCGAATTGCTGCGCATTTCCGCCCGCGCCCATGGCATCGCCACCTATGGCGACCTGCGCGATTATTTCCGCCTGGCGCCGGGCGACACGAAAGACCGAATCGAGGAACTGGTCGAAATGGGCGAACTGCTGCCGGTGCGCGTCGAGGACTGGGACAAGACCGTTTATCTCCACAAGGACGCGCGCATTCCGCGCCGGATAGAGGCGCGCGCCTTGCTCGCCCCGTTCGATCCCGTCGTCTTCGAGCGCACCCGGACCGAAAAGCTCTTCGGCTTCCGCTACCGCATCGAGATCTACACACCGGCCGAAAAGCGCCAATACGGCTATTACGTGCTGCCATTCCTGCTCGGCGACCGGATCGTCGCCCGAGTCGATCTCCGAGCTGATCGGCCTGCCAGCGTGCTTCGCGTCCACGCCGCCTATGCCGAGGCCGGCGCACCGGCCGAAACAGCAGCCCAATTGGTAGAAGAGTTGAAGCAGATGCAAGCCTGGCTTGGCCTGGAGAGCATTGAAGTGACACCGGCCGGCGACCTCGGTCCGGCGCTGGCCGACATCCGGGTGTCGTAGCCACGCGTTGACAGGCCTGCACCTGTAAGCCTAAATCCGAAGCAGACGGTCTTCTCCCGGCAAAGGGAGGAGCCAAGAGGGAATGCGGTGCGGAATTCAAAAATTCCAAATCCGCGGCTGTCCCCGCAACTGTAAGCGACGAGCCTCAGCCGAAAACCACTGGGATGTCCCCGGGAAGGCGGCGCCAAGGTGACGACCCGCGAGCCAGGAGACCTGCCGTCTGAGACTTAAAGTATCCGATCGCCCGGCGGGTTTTCCGGGCAAGGAGCCTGGTTTTGGATCGCAACGGCAGTTTTCCGGCCAACGTAGCGGACGTCCCGTCCGAACCCGAGGACATGCTGGCGGGCGTCACCGTCATCGTCTGTTCCTCCTGCCGCGACGAGACCGGTTCGGACGCGCAGCCGCGCGCCGGCGCCCTGCTGGCCGAGGACACGCGCCGCGCGGCCTCGGGCCAGGATATCGACATCCGCACCGTCGAATGCCTCGGCAATTGCAAGCGACGTTTGAGCGCAGCGCTGCTGCGCGACGGCTGCTGGAGCTACGTTTTCGGTGACCTGGACACGACCAGCGGCGCCGACCTCGTCGCCGGCGCAAAACTCTTCGCCACATCGACCGATGGCCTGATCCCGTGGCGCGGCCGGCCCGATTCCCTCAAGCGCGGCCTGGTTGCCCGCATCCCTCCCCTCGACCTCCTGAAGGACTGACCATGAATGGTTCCGTTTCCCGCGTTCCCTGCACCGTCGTCACCGGCTTCCTCGGCGCCGGCAAGACGACGCTGATCCGCAACCTGCTCGAAAACGCCAAGGGCAAGCGGCTGGCGATCATCGTCAACGAGTTCGGCGATGTCGGCATCGACGGCGAGATCCTCAAAGGCTGCGGCATCGACACATGTCCTGAAGAAAACATCGTCGAGCTTGCCAATGGCTGCATCTGCTGCACCGTCGCCGACGATTTCGTGCCGGCGCTCGACCAGATCCTGTCGCGCACGCCGAAAGTCGACCACATCCTGATCGAAACCTCCGGCCTCGCTTTGCCCAAGCCGCTGGTCCAGGCCTTCCAGTGGCCGAGCGTGAAGAGCCGCGTCACGGTCGATGGCGTCATTGCCGTGGTCGACGGCCCGGCGCTGGCCGATGGCCGCGTCGCCTCCGACATGGACGCCCTGCAGGCGCAACGTGCCGCCGACGGCTCGCTCGACCATGACGATCCGGTCGAGGAGGTGTTCGAGGACCAGATCGCCTGCGCCGACCTCATCATCCTGTCGAAGAGCGACCTGATGGACACGGCCGGCGCGGCCCGCGCCAACGCCGTCATCGGCGAGCATGTGGCGCGCGCCGTAAAGGTCGTGCCGACCGCGCAGGGCAAGGTCGATCCGTCCGTGGTGCTCGGCCTCGGCCTCGCGGTCGAGGACGACATCGAGAACCGAAAGACCCATCACGACGACGAGCTCGACCACGAGCACGACGATTTCGACTCCTTCGTCATCGACATTCCGTCGATCGCCAATCCGGACGAGCTGGCCAAGCGCGTCGCCCTCGCCGCCGAGCAGGAAAACGTGCTGCGCGTCAAAGGTTTCGTCCAGGTCGGCGGCAAGCCGATGCGGCTCCTGCTCCAGGCCGTCGGCCCGCGCGTCAACCACTATTACGATCGCGCCTGGACCGCGGAAGACGACCGCCGCTCGCGGCTCGTCGTCATCGGCCTCAAAGGGCTGAACCGCCCTGCGATCGAACGTATCCTCGCCGGCTGAGGCAAACCCGAAAAGCGATGCATATCCTCACCACGACATCCGCTTCGCTCGACGACCTCGCCGAGCCGATCGACCTCAGGCAGACGCCTGCGGATGTCGTGGCCCTGTCCTTCACAGACAGCGACCTCGCCGGACTGGCCGCCGCCTGGAAGGCGGACGCGGAGCGACTACCGTCGATGCGGTTGGCAGCCCTGCGAGACCTCAGGCATCCGATGTCGGTCGACCTCTGGATCGACAGCGTCGCCCGCCACGCCAGGGTCGTTCTGGTCCGCATCCTCGGCGGCTATGACTGGTGGCGCTACGGCTGCGACCAGCTTGCGGCGGTGGCGCGCGAACGCGGCATCAAGCTGGCGCTGCTGCCCGGCGAAAGCCATGACGAGGACCAGCGCCTGATCGAAGGCTCGACCCTGCCGCGCGCCGAGCTCGACGCCTTGCTCGGCTATTTCCGCGAAGGCGGCCCGGCGAACATGGCGGCGCTGGTGAAGAGGCTGGCGCGGCTGGCGGGATCGGAAGCGGCCGTGGCCGAGCCGGTGAGTGTACCGAAGGCTGGGTACTATCATCCGGGACTCGGTGTGGTCTCCCTCCCCCTTGAGGGGAGGGTCCGGCCGCAGGCCGGGGGTGGGGTCCTCCGCGACGCGCGCCGACATCAAGAAACGCCGAGCGCTGCCGAGGTGACCCCACCCGGCCCTTCGGGCCACCCTCCCCTCAAGGGGGAGGGAAACACCGCTCCTATCATCCCCATCCTCTTCTACCGCTCAATGCTGCTTGCGGCAGACGTGGCGCCGATCGACGCTCTCGCGGAAGCCTTGAGGCTGCAGGGCCTCACGACAATGCCGATCTTCGTGTCCAGCCTGAAGGATCCTGCGTCTCTGGCCTTCGTCGAAACCGCCCTCGCCTCGCTGAACCCGTCGGCCATCGTCAGCGCCACCGCCTTCGCCTCAGGCGCCGAGCCGGGCGCCGAAACGCTCTTCGACCGCGCCGGCGTGCCCGTCTTCCAGGTCATCGTCGCCACGACGCGGCGCGAGGTCTGGGAGAAGAACCAGCGCGGCCTGGCGCCGGCCGATCTTGCCATGCATGTCGTGTTGCCCGAACTCGACGGCCGCATCCTGGCCGGCGCAATCTCCTTCAAGGGCGAGATCGAGACCGATCCGGCGCTCGCCTTCCGCGCCTTCGCCAACCGGCCCGAAGCCGACCGCGTCGGGCAGGTCGCCAAGCGCATCGCGGGCTTCATTCGCTTGCAACGGACCGAGCGGGCCAGGCGCAAACTGGCGATCCTGATCCCGGATTACCCGAGCGCGCCAGGGCGGACCGGCTATGCTGTCGGCCTGGATGTGCCGTCCAGCGTGCTCGCCATGCTGCATGACCTGAAGGAACAGGGCTACTCCGTTGAGGGGATACCGCAATCGCCGCGCGAATTGCTGGATGCGTTGGAAACTTCCGGCCATTCGGTGGGGCTTGACGACTATCTCTCCTTTTCAACTGAATTGCCGAAGGCTGCTGTAGCTGCGGTAGAGGCCGCGTGGAGTAAGGCAGAAGACGCGATAGGGTTGCGCGAGGCTCAAGCGCCGACCTCGCCAGGCTTCCCCTTCCGCGCCGCGACCTTCGGCAACGTCACCGTGGCGCTGGCTCCCGACCGCGGCCGCCCCGCCGACCGCCGCGCCGACTACCACGACCCGACTCTGCCTCCGCGCCACGAACTGATCGCCTTCGGCCTCTGGCTGCAGAAATCGCTCGGCGTGCACGCTATCATCCATGTCGGCGCGCACGGCACTCTGGAATGGCTGCCGGGCAAGACGGTTGCCCTCTCCGATACATGCTTTCCCGAGATCGTCACCGGCGCGCTGCCTGTCGTCTATCCGTTCATCGTCTCCAATCCCGGCGAGGCGGCGCAGGCCAAGCGCCGCCTTTCGGCCGTCACGCTCGGCCATCTGCCGCCGCCATTGACCGGCGCCGGCCTCGACGAAGCGCAACAGAGGCTCGAGCGGCTGGTCGACGAGTATGCCCAGGCCGACGGACTCGACCGCCGTCGCCGCGATCGGCTGGCCAGGCTCATCGTCGAGACCGCGCAGAAGTCCGGCCTGGCGGCCGAGGCCGGCGTTGCCGGCACCGACGCGCCGGACGAAGCGCTGCGCCGCATCGACGCCTGGCTCTGCGACCTCAAGGATTTTGCCGTCAAGGACGGGCTGCATGTCTATGGCCGCGCGCCGGAAGACGAAGCCGATCCGCTGCGCCGGCAAAGCGCCGAGGCCGAAAAGGCTGCCCTGCTCGCCGCTCTCGACGGCCGCCACATCAAGGCCGGCCCCGCCGGCGCGCCGGCGCGCGGCCGCTCCGACGTGCTGCCGACCGGCCGTAACCTGTTTACCTCCGATCCGCGCACAATGCCGACTCCGACCGCCTACGACCTCGGCCAGGCAGCGGCAGAAGAAGTGGTGCGCAGCTACATGCAAAACCATGGCGACTGGCCGCGCTCGCTGGTCACCGACCTCTGGGGCTCGGCTTCGCTGCGCACCGGCGGCGAGGAAATCGCGCAAGGTCTGGCGCTGATGGGGTGCCGGCCGCAATGGGATGCCGCAACGGGCCGCGTCACCGGCATCGAGGTGCTGCCGCCGGCAGCGCTCGGCCGCCCGCGCGTCGACGTCACCTGGCGCATCTCCGGCCTGTTCCGCGACATGTTCCCAACCCAGATCGCTTTGATTGATGCTGCCGCCAATGCGGTTGCCAGCCGCGATGAGGACGATACCGAAAATCCCCTCGCCGCCGCGACCCGCGCCCAGGGCAAGGTCGGCCCCCGCATTTTCGGCACCTCGCCCGGCACCTACGGCGCCGGCGTCGAGGAATTGCTGTCGCGCGGCGAATGGGGCGCGCGTGAGGAGATCGGCCGTGCCTATCTCGACGCCACCTCGCATGCCTATGGCGGCGCCGACGGCGAAGCGGTCTCGGCGCCCGGCGCCTTCGAGGGCCGCATCGCCGAAGCGGAGCTGCTCGTCCATACCGGCGACGACCCTGGCCGCGACATCCTCGAAGGCTCGGCCGATGTCGCCTTCATCGGCGGGTTTTCGGCGGCGCTCGCCGAGCTCGGCCGGAATGCCGACGTCATCGTGCTCGACACGACCGATCCGAAGAAGCCCAAGCCGCGCTCTGTCAGCGAAGCGGTAGCTAGAGTGGTGCGGGCGCGCGCCGTCAATCCGCGGTTCATCGCCGGCCAGATGCGCCACGGCCCGCGCGGCGCATCGGAATTCGCCGAGACGGTCGACCGTCTCGTCGGCTTTGCCGAGACCACCCACGCCATATCGGGCGCGCTGATCGAGGCCGTGCATGACGCCTATCTTGGCGACGCGGAAGTCCGCGCCTTCCTCCTGCGCGAGAATCCGGCTGCGGCAAAGGTCATTGCCGAGCGGTTCCTCTCGGCGCGGCGGCGCGGCCTCTGGCACCCGCTGCGCAATTCCATTGACGACGACCTCGCCGCCTTGATCGCCGAGGCCCAGGCAAGCGGGGTGGCGGCATGAACGCGTTCTCGCGCCGCGGCGCCTGCCCTGCCCTCAGCGCGCCGATGCAGACCGGCGACGGGCTGCTGGTGCGGCTCAATCCGGTCGCTGGAGGACTTACGCCGAAGTCGCTGATCGGACTCTGCGAATCCGCCTTGCGCCACGGCAACGGCATCATGGAGGTGACTGCGCGCGCCAGCCTGCAGATCCGCGGCCTGACACCGGAAAGCGCGCGGCTGCTGGTGGCGGAAGTCGATACGCTGGGCATCGCGGTGCGCAGCGGCGTGCCCGTTGAGACTGGGCCGCTGGCAGGCATCGACCCGCAGGAGATCGCCGACCCGCGACCGCTGGCTGAGCGGATCCGGGCCGCGATTGAAGAGGCAGGGCTGACGGCAAGGCTGGGGCCAAAAGTGTCGGTGGTTGTCGACGGCGGTGGGCAACTGACGTTGGATGCGGTCACGGCCGATGTGCGGCTGAAGGCGGTGCAGGCCAACGGCGAGGTTTTCTGGCGCGTGTCGGCTAGCGGTAATGGCCGGAGTGCGAAGGCGCTCACAACGGTCGATGCCGATGCTGCCCGCGACATCGCGGTGGCTGCGCTTAGGATGGTCGCAGAAAAAGGCCGAGAGGCGCATACGCGCGATTTGTCGGAGCGGCAGTTGGCGTCTCTCGCAGGCTGGCGTTCCTTCGCGCCCCCCTCTGTCCTGCCGGATATCTCCCCCACAAGGGGGGAGATCAGCAGCTTCGTCGCCGGCTCTTCACTTTCGGCGTTGGAAATTGGCGAAACCGGCGGCGCCGGCCTGATCTCCCCCCAAGTGGGCCTTGTGGGGGAGATGTCCGGCAGGACAGAGGGGGGCGCCGTAGAGCGGCCTCGCCCGCCGATTGGCCTTTTCGACTTGAACACCGGCCATGCCCTCGGCCTCGGCCTGCCCTTCGGTAGCATGCCGGCACAGAGTCTCATCGAGCTTGCCACAAAGGCGTCGGAACTTGGCGTAACCGAAATCCGCCTAGCACCCGGCCGCGCCCTGCTCTTTCTCGGCCTCGCCGCCTATCCCAATCTCCAATCCTCCGCCGCCGCCCTCGGCTTTGTCACCTCCCCCACTGACCCGCGCACCCGCATCGCCGCCTGTCCCGGCACGCCGGCCTGCGCCTCCGGCCGCATCGCCACCCGCGCCATCGCCGAGACGATCGCGACCGAAAGCGCCGACCTCCTTGACACCTCGCTCACGCTCCACATTTCCGGCTGCGCCAAGGGCTGCGCGCATCCCGGCCCGGCGACACTGACCCTGGTCGGCGACGAAAACGGAGCCGGACTTGTCGTGGACGGGACGGCAAAGGCCCTTCCTGCCGGATACAGGCCGGGCTATGACGCCGCGCGCGGGGTCGGCGGCATCCTTGCCGCGGTGCGCGCGCAAAGACATCAGGGCGAAACCGTTGCCGCCTGCCTGGCAAGGCTTGCCGGCGTCGCCGAACTCTATCGACGGAACTAAGGAATGGCCGCCTACGACTATATCCATGACGGGATGGCGATCTACGAGCGCTCTTTCGCCATCATCCGCGCCGAGGCGGACCTGTCGCGCTTCTCCGAGGCCGAAGCCGATGTCGCGATCCGCATGATCCATGCCTGCGGTCAGGTCGAGGCCGCAGGCCATTTCGTCTTCTCCAGCAATTTCGTTGCCGCCGCCCGGACCGCGCTTGCCACCGGCGCGCCGATCTTCTGCGATGCCGAGATGGTCGCTCATGGCGTCACCCGCGCGCGGCTGCCGGCCGGCAATGAGGTGATCTGCACGCTGCGCGATCCGCGCACGGCCGAGATCGCCAAGACGATCGGCAACACGCGCTCCGCCGCAGCGATCGACCTCTGGGGCGAGCGCATGGCCGGGTCGGTCGTGGCCATCGGCAACGCGCCGACCGCGCTCTTCTATCTGCTGGAAAAATTGCGCGACGGCGCGCCGAAGCCGGCGGCGATCATCGGCATGCCGGTCGGCTTCGTCGGAGCCGCCGAATCCAAGGACGCGCTGGCGGAGAATTCCTATGGCGTGCCCTACGCCATCGTGCGCGGCAGGCTGGGCGGCAGTGCCATGACGGCCGCAGCGCTCAACGCATTGGCGAGGCCGGGCCTGTGAACGCGATTGCGAAAGGCCGTCTCGTCGGCGTCGGAACCGGCCCAGGCGATCCGGAGCTTCTGACGCTGAAGGCCGCGCGGGCATTAGCTGAAGCGAATGTCGTCGCCTATTTCGCCAAGCGCGGCAACAACAGCAATGCGCGCGCCATCGTCGAGGCGCGCTTTCGCCCGGACATGATCGAGCTGCCGCTGCTCTATCCGGTGACGACGGAGATCGACAAGGATCACGACGATTACCGCTCGCAGATCGCCGATTTCTACGAGCAGTCGGCCGAACAGGTCGCCGGGCATCTCGGCGCCGGCAGAACCGTGGCTGTGCTGTCGGAGGGAGATCCGCTCTTCTACGGCTCCTACATGCACCTGCATGTGCGCCTGGCGCACCGGTTCCCGACCGAGGTCATTCCCGGCGTCACCGCCATGTCCGGCTGCTGGTCGGCTACGGGCCTGCCGATCGTGCAGGGCGACGACGTGCTCACCGTGCTTCCGGGCACGATGAGCGAGTTCGAGCTGACGCGACGCTTGGCCGACACCGATGCCGCGGTCATCATGAAGGTCGGCCGCAACCTGCCGAAAATCCGCCGTGCGCTGGAAGCGACCGGCAAGCTGGCGAAGGCCGTCTATGTCGAGCGCGGCACCATGCCGGGCAGCGTCTCGATGCGGCTTGCGGAAAAGCCGGACGACAAGGCGCCCTATTTCGCCATCGTGCTGGTCGCCGGCTGGTCCGCCCGGCCGGGAGCCAAGGTATGAGCGGCCGCCTCACAGTCATCGGTCTCGGCCCCGGCAATGCCGACCAGGTCACGCCGCAGGCGAGCCGCGCCGTGGCCGAGGCCTCCTTCTTCTTTGGCTACAAGCCCTATCTCGACCGGCTCGAGCTGCGGTCGGATCAGACCCGCATCGCCTCGGACAACCGCGAGGAGCTGGCCCGCTCGAACGAGGCGCTGGCCAAGGCCGCCGAAGGGCACAACGTCGCGGTCGTTTCCGGCGGCGATCCCGGCGTTTTCGCCATGGCCGCGGCCGTCTGCGAGGCGATCGAGGCCGGCCCGGCCGAATGGCGCGCCATCGACATTTCGGTCATTCCAGGCGTAACGGCCATGCTTGCGGTCGCCGCCCGTATCGGCGCGCCGCTCGGCCATGACTTCTGCGCCATCTCGCTCTCCGACAATCTGAAGCCGTGGGACCTGATCGAGCTGCGTTTACTGGCGGCGGCCGGCGCCGGCTTCGTCATCGCGCTCTACAATCCGATCAGCAAGGCGCGCCCCTGGCAGCTCGGCCGCGCCTTCGAATGCCTCAAGGCGATCCTGCCCGGCACCACGCCGGTGATTTTCGGCCGCGCCGCCGGCCGGCCCGACGAGCGCATCGAGGTGTATCTTCTGGCGGATGCAGATGCGGAAAAGGCCGACATGGCAACCTGCATCATCATCGGCTCGCCCGAGACCCGGATCATCAAGCGCGGCGAACGACCCGCGCTGGTCTATACGCCGCGTTCGGCAACGGGCTCGAAAAGATGATCGACCATTGCAGCCAGTTGATCGACGGATTCAGCCGAGGGGACGTCCGGCAAGGGCGGCCGCCGCACCATGATCACCTCGATGCCGAGCGCCCGCGCCGCGGCGATCTTGCCATAGGTCGCGTCACCACCGCTGTTCTTCGAGACGACGGCATCGATACCGTATTTTTCGAGCAGCGCCCGTTCGTCCGGTTCCGGAAACGGCCCGCGTGCCAACAGGTAGAGCGCATCGGGCACCGCGAGCTTCGGCTCTACCGGATCAACGCTGCGGATCAGATAACGGTGCTGCGGGGCGACTTCGAAGGCGCCTGCCTCCTGCCGGCCGATCGCGAGGAAAACGCGACGCGGTGGCGTGCCAAGAGCCCGCGCCGCTTCCGGGACATTGTCGACCAGCGTCCAGCGATCACCTGCGACAGGCTCCCAACCGGGACGCCGCAGCGCAAGGATCGGCACGCCGGATTGCCTTACCGCTTCAGCGGCGTTGGTCGAGATGTGCGCCGCGTAAGGATGCGTGGCGTCGATCACCAGGTGGATGCGTTCTTGGCGGAGATAGGTCGCCAGTCCTTCCGCGCCGCCGAAGCCGCCGGTGCGCACGGGCACGCCTTGCGCGACCGGACTTTCGGTGCGGCCGGCCAGCGACAGCGTGATCGAAAAATCCTGGCGACAGGCCAGCTTTCCCGCCAGCTGCCGGGCCTCCGTGGTTCCGCCGAGGATAAGAATATTCGTCATGAGCACCATGATGCGCAGCGCCTGCGCTGCCCCTCACCCTTACCCTCTCCCGTTAAGGACGGGGAGAGGGGGAGGCCGGCGCTGCAGCCAACCACCTTCTCCCCGTCACTATACGGGGAGAAGGTGCCGGCAGGCGGATGAGGGGCGGCGCGGCATGTCAAAAAACAAGCAGCCAAAACCTCAATGGCTCATCATCGTCGGCATCGGCGAGGACGGGGTAGCGGGTCTCGGCGACGAGGCCAAGCGCCGGATCGGCGAGGCCGAAGTCATCTTCGGCGGCAAGCGGCACCTCGCGCTTGTCGCGCCCTTGGTCAAAGGTGAAACTCGGCAATGGCCAACGCCGTTCGATACCGAGATGCGCGAGGTGCTGGCGCTGAAAGGCAAAAACGTCTGCGTGCTTGCCTCCGGCGACCCGTTCTTCCATGGCGTCGGCGTCACCCTGGCGCGCAAGGTGAAGCCGGACCAAATGATGGTTCTTCCGGCCCCATCGTCGCTGTCATTGGCAGCCTCCCGCCTCGGCTGGGCGCTGCAGGATGTCGAAACCATCTCGCTGCATGGCCATTCGATCGACCTGGTCCGGCCCCTGCTCCACCCCAGCGCGCGCATCCTTGCACTGACGTCCGACGGCGACGCCCCGGCGGCCATCGCCCGGTTGCTCGACGAGCTCGGCTTCGGCCCTTCGCGATTGACGGTCCTCGAAGCGCTCGGCGGTCCCGACGAAACGCGCCGCGCCGCCCGCGCCGACAGCTTCGATCTTAAAGACATCAACCCACTCAACGTGCTGGCGCTCGAAATTGAGCAGACGCCGGATGCGCGCGTCCTGCCTTTGACCGTTGGCCTAGCCGATCATCTCTTCGAACATGACGGCCAGATCACCAAGCGCGAGATCCGCGCCATGACGCTCTCGTCGCTTGCGCCCAGGCGCGGCGAGCTGCTGTGGGACATCGGCGCCGGTTCCGGCTCGATTGGTATCGAATGGATGCTGGCCCACCCTTCGATGCGGGCGATTGCCATCGAAGCCGATAGCGAGCGCGCCGCCCGCATCGCCCGAAATGCCGGGCATTGCGGCGTGCCCGGCCTTGTCGTGATCGAGGGCTCGGCGCCGAAGGCGTTGGCCAAACTGGAGACGCCAGACGCGATCTTTATCGGCGGCGGCGGCAGCGATGCCGGCGTGCTGGAGAAGGCGTTCAAGGCGCTGCGTCCCGGCGGCCGGCTGGTCGCCAATGCGGTAACGCTGGAGATGGAGACGCTCCTCCTCGACCAGCACACCAGGCGGGGCGGCGACCTCACCCGCATCGCGCTTTCCCGCGCGGCGCCGGTCGGGTCCATGCAGGCCTGGCGTCCGGCGATGCCTGTCACGCAGTGGAGTTGGGTAAAGCCATGATGATCGCGGGCATCGGCAGCCGGAAAGGCGTGACGGCGCGCGACGTGCGCGCCGCGATCGAAACCGCGCTCGAAGCGCATGGGCTGGCAATGGCCGCGCTTTCGGCGCTGGCGACCGGCGAAATCAAGCGCGACGAGGAAGCAATCTTCCTCGCAGGTCGTGACCTCTCGCTTCCGGTGATCGTCGTCACCGACCATGCATTGCAGGCCGCGTCCGCAGGCACGATCAGCCGATCCGAAGAGTCGCAGGCGCATGCCGGCACGCCGTCGGTTTCGGAAGCGTCGGCCCTGGCCGCGGCCGGAAAAGATGCAAAACTGCTCGGGCCGCGCACCGTTCTCGGCCCGGTGACCTGCGCCATCGCTCTCGGTGGAGGCACTGCGTGACCGTTCATTTCATCGGCGCCGGCCCGGGCGCGGCCGACCTCATCACCTTGCGCGGCAGCCGGCTGCTGGCGTCCTGCCCCGTGTGTCTCTATGCCGGCTCGATCGTCGCGCCGGAATTGCTCGAACATTGCGCGCCCGGCACCAAGCTGATCGACACCGCGCCGATGTCGCTCGACGAGATCGAGGCCGAATATGTCGGCGCCTACAAGGCCGGCCAGGATGTCGCGCGGCTGCATTCCGGCGACCTTTCCGTCTGGAGCGCGGTGGCCGAACAGATCCGGCGGCTGGAAAAGCACAACATCCCCTATACGCTGACGCCAGGCGTGCCTTCCTTTGCGGCGGCAGCGGCAGCGCTTCGCCGCGAGCTCACCATTCCCGAGCTCGCGCAAAGCCTGGTGCTGACCCGTGTCTCCGGCCGCGCCTCGAAAATGCCGCCGGGCGAAACGCTCGCCGCCTTCGGCCGCACCGGCGCGACGCTCGCCATTCACCTAGCCATCCATGCCATCGACCGTGTCGTTGCCGATTTAACGCCTCTCTACGGCGCCGAGTGCCCGGTAGCGGTCGTCTTCCGCGCCTCTTGGCCGGATGAGCGCATCCTGACCGGCACGCTGGGCACGATCGAAGCGCAGCTTGCCGAAAATCCGATGGAGCGCACGGCGATCATCTTCGTCGGCAGCGCCTTGGCCGCTCAGGATTTCGGCGAAAGCTCACTTTACGACGCCCACTACCAGCGGCGTTTTCGCGGACGGGACGGATTGTGACCGATAACGCCAACAGAAACGGACGGGCCACGGTGGATCAGGCGCTGGCGCGGCTGAACTTCAAGCCGCGCACGCTCGAGCCCGGTCATGTCTGGCTGGCCGGCGCCGGCCCGGGCGATCCTGGCTGCCTGACGCTGGAGGTGCTGGCGGCGCTCGGGCAGTGCGATGCGCTGGTCTATGACGCGCTGGTCTCGCCGGATGTCGTGGCGGTCGCCGACGGCGCCGAGCTTTTCTACGCCGGAAAGCGCGGCGGCCAGCCTTCGATGAAGCAGGACGACATCAACGCCTTGCTCGTGCGGCTGGCGCGCGAGGGCCGCCGTGTCGTGCGCCTCAAAGGCGGCGACCCCTATATTTTCGGCCGGGGCGGCGAAGAAGCTTTGGCGCTCGCGCACGAAAACATTCCGTTCCGCGTTCTCTCCGGCCTCACCTCCGGTCTGAGCGCCTTGGCCGCCAACGGCATCCCCGCCACCATGCGCGGCATCAACAAGGCGGTCATCCTCGCCACTGGCCACGCGGCAGGCACAGATGACGATATCGACTGGGCGGCGATCGCGCGCACCGGCCAGCCGGTCGTCGTCTATATGGGCATGGCCAATCTGCCGGTGATTGCCGCCGCCCTGCTCAAAGGAGGCCTCGCGCCCACGACCCCGGCGGCGGTGATCGTTGCGGCGACCACGCCGCAGGAGCGCATCGTCGTCGCCACGCTCGCGACAATCGCCGAGGAGGCCGCAGCCGCCGGGCTCGCCTCGCCGGCGCTGATCGTCGTGGGCGGCATCGTCGCCATGCGCGCGGTACTGGCGGGCGGGACATGACCGCCCGCGCGATCATCATCGGCGCGCCGCGCTCCGGCTCGGGCAAGACCAGCGTCACCATCGGCCTGCTGCGCGCGCTTGCCCGGCGCGGGCTGAAGGTGCGCGGCGCGAAATCCGGACCGGACTATATCGACCCCGGCTTCCACGCCGCCGCCACGGGCCTGTCCGGCGTCAATCTCGACAGCTGGGCGATGTCGCCTTCCCTGCTCAACGCACTGGCCGCGCAGGCGGCGGACGATGCCGAATACGTCATCCTGGAAAGCGCGATGGGCCTGTTCGACGGCATTCCCGCGCCGGAGGGACGATCGGGCTCCGCAGCCGATCTGGCCCGGCTTTACGGCCTGCCGGTGCTTTTGGTGCTCGACGTCTCCGGACAGTCGACCACGGCGGCCGCCGTCGCCAAGGGTTTTGCGACCTACGATCCGGATGTGCGCATGGCCGGCGTCGTGCTCAACCGCTTGGGCAGCGAGCGGCACCGGCGGCTGTCCGGCGACGCCATCGAGGCGATCGGACTGCCGGTGGTCGGCGCCATCATGCGCGATCCCATGCTCAACCTGCCGGAGCGGCATCTCGGCCTCGTCCAGGCCGGCGAATATGAAAACCTGATGGCGCATCTCGACCGGCTGGCCGACATGGTCGAGAAGTCGCTCGACATCGATGCCATCCTGGCGCTGGCGACGCCGCTCGAACCGGCGGCTGGCGACTTCGGCGACGCACTACAGCCACCCGGCCAGCGTATCGCCCTGGCCGAGGATGCCGCCTTCACCTTCCTCTACCCACATGTCGCCAGGCATTGGCGCAACGCGGGCGCCGAGATCGTGCCCTTCTCCCCTCTCGCCGATGAAGCGCCTGCCGAAGACTGCGACGTCTGCTGGCTGCCCGGCGGCTATCCTGAGCTGCATGCCGGCAAGCTCGCTGCCGCCAATCACTTCAGAGCTGGGATGGCGCGCTTCGCCGCGACCAAGCCCGTGCATGGCGAGTGCGGCGGCTTCATGGTGCTGGGCGAGACGCTGGAGGATGCGGACGGCGAGACACATAAAATGCTCGGGCTGCTCGGACACTCGACCAGCTTCGCCAAGCGCAAGATGAACCTCGGCTATCGCGAGGCCCGCCTGCGCGCCGCCTGCCCGCTCGGAGGCGAAGGGACCGTGATCCGCGGCCACGAATTCCACTATGCGCAGATGACGGCCACCGGCAATGACGAGCCGCTGGCCGACCTTGCCGACGGCCAGGGCAATCCGTTTGGCGCGTCGGGCTACCGGCGCGGCCATGTCAGCGGCACTTTCTTCCACGCGATTGCGAGGGGCGCATGAGCGGTCTCTCCAAGCCTCGGCAATTGCTTGACGATATCGGCCTCAGCCTTGTCTTCTTCACAAGGCTGAGGTTGCCTTCGGGCGATTTCGGCGGCCGCAGTCTTGCCGAAGCGATCTGGGCCGCGCCCTTTGCCGGTCTCGCCGTCGCCATCATCGGCGCGCTTGTCTACGCCATTGCTGTCGCCCTGGGTCTTGCCGCCAGGCCGGCCTCGGCGCTCGCGCTTGCCGCGACGATGCTTGTCACCGGCTGCCTGCATGAGGATGGGCTTTCCGACATCGCCGACGGCTTCGGCGGCGGCCGGACACGCGAGAAGAAGCTGGAGATCATGCGCGACAGCCGCATCGGCGCCTACGGTGCGGCGGCACTCGGCATCTCATTGCTCATCCGCTGGAGCGCGCTTTCGGAATTGACCGGGGCGGGACATGTCTTCCTGGCGCTGCTTGCCGCGCATGCCGCCTCGCGCGGCCTGTTCGGCGCTTTCATGCATCTGCTGCCGTCGGCCCGCGTCGACGGTCTGTCAGCGAATGCCGGCACCGTAGCCTTCGAGACAGCCGCTATCGGGGCAGCGCTTGGCGCCGTGTCGCTGCTGGCGCTCGGCCTTGGCGGCGCGATCGCGGCGCTCATCCTGCTCGGCCTCTTGTTCGCCGCATTCCGCTCGCTTTGCCTCAGCCAGATCGGTGGCCAGACCGGCGACACGATCGGCGCGCTGCAGCAGCTCTGCGAAACTGCGGTGCTGCTTACCGCTTCCGTTTGCCTTTCCTGATTCTCTTTCGGAGACCTTGCCCCCATGTCCCCCCAATCAACTTCCTTCAAATCGCTCGAAGACCTTCGCGCCGCATGCCTCGACCTACCTGCCGGCAGCGACGCCGCAGCCAATGCGGTCGCCCGCCGCCAGGACACGCTGACCAAGCCGCCGGGCAGCCTCGGTAGGCTTGAAACGATCGCCGCCTGGCTGGGCCGCTGGCAGGGCCGCGACATGCCGAAGCTCGACGCGGTGAAAGTCTTCGTCTTTGCCGGCAATCACGGCGTCACCGCACAGGGCGTGTCGGCCTATCCGTCGGAAGTCACGGTACAGATGGTGGCGAATTTCGCCGGCGGGGGTGCCGCCATCAACCAGCTTGCCCGTATCGCTGGTGCAAAGCTCGATGTCATCCCGCTCGATCTCGACCACCCGACCGGCGATTTCACGCAGGTGCCGGCTATGGACGAGCAGACCTTCCTCGCCGCGGTCTCGGCCGGCTATGACGCCGTGTCCAAGGATCTCGATCTCGTCTGCTTCGGCGAGATGGGCATCGGCAACACCACGCCGGCGGCAGCGATCTCGACCGCCCTCTTCGGCGGCGCCGCGGAAAAATGGACCGGGCGCGGCACCGGCGTCGACGACGCAGGTCTGCAGCGCAAGGTCGTGGCCATCGAGGCGGGCATCAAGTGCCACGCCGATTCGCTGTCGGACCCGCTGAAGATCGCTGCGGCACTTGGCGGACGCGAGCTCGCCGCGATCTTCGGCGCCACGCTTGCCGCGCGTCACAATAACGTGCCGGTGCTGCTCGACGGCTTCGTCTGCACCGCCGCGGTTGCGCCGCTTGCAAGGCTGCACCCGACCGGGCTGGCCCACACGATCGCTGCCCACGTCTCGGCCGAAGCCGGCCACCGCCGCCTTCTCGAAGCCCTAGGCCTGCCGCCGCTGCTTGATCTCGGCATGCGGCTCGGCGAAGGCTCCGGCGCCTGCCTTGCCGTCAACATCGTGCGCTCGGCACTGGAATGCCATGCCCGCATGGCGAGCTTCGCTGAGGCGGGTGTATCGGAAAAGTAATACCGCGGACAAATGGCGGGTTGCCCGCTCATAAGCAGCCCGCCAGCCCCCTCATATCTCAATGCCGCTCACGCAGCCAATCGCCTTGAGCGACGGGACTTTCCATCTAAATCTAGGGGAAAATTTGGTGGGTGTGCACAGGATCGAACTGTGGACCCGCTGATTAAGAGTCAGCTGCTCTACCAACTGAGCTACACACCCACACCGCCGGAAACCCAGCGTCGGCGGCGCATATAGCCGCCGCTTTCGGCGATGTCCAGCCCCGCCGGATCATTTCCCGACAAATCGACACGGCATGATCCCGAAAAGTGGATTCCAGTTTTCGGAAAAGATCATGCCCGCTTAAAAAAGGCCGCAGGCGTCAGACCAGGAGCTTGCCTTCCGCGACCTTGATTGCGTGCCCGCCTATGCGCGCGGAGGCCAATTTTCCGCCGTCGACATTGAGTTCGAGCCGGATGCGCGAGGGCCTGCCCATTTCCAGTCCCTGCTCGATCCAAAGCTGCGAGATTCCGTCCGTTGGAGCATCGAAATCCATGATGGCGCCGGCAAAGGCGGCCGCGGCCGAGCCGGTCGCCGGATCTTCGTAGGAGGGATTGCCGGGCACGATCATGCGCACGTGGAAGGCGCTGTCGTGATGCACCGTCTCGCGGCAATAGATGAAGGGGCTGGCGAAGGCCCATTCGCTCTTGCGCGGGGCAAGTTCCGACCAGGCCTGGTTGTCCAGCCTGACTTTCGCCGCCGCGTCGAGGTCGGAGACCGGAATGGTGACGTAGGGCACGCCGGCCGACCAGAAGGAAACGCGGTGATTCTCGAAGCCGATCTCGTGCGGGCCAAGGCCAAGTGCTGCACCGATCATTTCCGGGTCGGCGGCGAGTTCCAGGCGCTCCGGCAGTTTCGCCAGGTCGAACTCCGCGAAGGTGGCGCCATCATGCTTGCTGACCGCGCAGCGCACAGGGCCGATATTTTCTTCCAGCACAAAGATGCCTGTCGCTTCGCCTGCTTGTTCCGTAAGCGCGATAGCCGAACCGACCGTCGGATGGCCGGCGAACGGCATCTCATAGTCGGGCGTGAAGATGCGGATACGGTTGCGGTGTTTGGGATTTTCGGGCGGCAGCACGAAAACCGTCTCGGACAGGTTGAATTCGCGCGCGATCGCCTGCATGGCGGCGCTATCGAGCCCTTGGCTGTCGAGCACGACGGCGACCGGGTTCCCGGCCAACCGCTCGGTCGTAAACACATCGTAAAGCAAGTAATTGCGCGCCATCGAGAAAACCTTCCGCCTCGCCCCGAATTTCTGCCTCAATCCCAACATGAGGGAAATTTAATTTGAAATTCGAACCTTAAGGCATGATTTGTGCACGGATAGGGACATCAATTTTTCGCTATAGGGGTCCGGGGTGGACCAGGTTGTCAATCCGCCAAACGCAGAATCCGATACTTCCATCGAAGCCGCCCTCGGGCTCGACCGCAAAGGCGTGAGCCGCAAGCGCCGCCGCGGCTGGCTTTACACGCTGCTGGCACTGGCGGTCGTGGCGGTCGCGATCGGCGTCTACCGGTTGAACGCCGCCTCGCCGCCCCGAATCGAGTACACGACCGCACCGGCGGCGGTCGCCGACCTGACCGTCCAGGTATCGGCAACCGGCACGCTGCAGCCGCTGACGCAGGTCGACATCTCCAGCGAGCTTTCTGGAATCGTCCGCTCGGTCGCGGTCAACGAGAACCAGCAGGTCAAGAAGGGCGACGTGCTGGCGACGCTCGACACCGCCAAGCTCGAGGTCCAGATCGAGCGCGCCACAGCCTCGGCCAAGGCGGCAGCGGCGACGGTCGAGGATGCCAAGGTCACATTGCAGGAAAACGAGAACGCGGTGGTCCGCACGAGCGCGCTCACCAAGCGCGGCATGGCGACGGATCAGTCGCTCGAGGCGGCAACCGCGACGCGAGACCGCTCCAAGGCGGCACTCGACAGCGCCGAAGCCAATCTCGCCATCGCGCAGGCCGACCTCAAGGCGCAGCAGACCGACCTTGCCAAGAGCACGATCTACGCGCCGATCGATGGCATCGTGCTCACGCGCTCGGTCGACCCCGGACAGACGGTCGCCTCTTCGCTGCAGGCGCCGGTGCTCTTCGTCATCGCCGCCGACTTGCGGAACATGGAGCTGCAGGCGGCGGTGGACGAGGCCGATATCGGCCAGGTCAAGCCCGGCCAGCATGCCCGCTTCACGGTCGACGCTTTCCCGGACCGTCCCTTCGACGCCGAGATCCGCGACATCTCTTACGCCTCCGTCACCACCGACGGCGTCGTCACCTACAATGCGCGGCTCGAGGTCGACAACAGCGAGCTGCTGCTCAGGCCTGGCATGACCGCAACGGTTGCGGTCGTGACCAGGCAGGCCAAGGGCGTGCTCACCGTGCCGGCCACGGCGTTCCGCTATCGCCCGGCCGAACAGGCGGCGCGAGGCTGGAGCCTGCGAGACTTGTTCACAGGCCGCATGGGCCGCCCCAACCGGCAGCGCGAGGCGACCAAGGTGCCGACCGATGGCTCGCGCACCCTCTATGTACTGGAAAACGGACGGGCGCATGCCGTCAACGTCAAGATCGGCTCGACCGACGGCGAGCTGACCGAAATCACGTCCGGCCTCGAGGAAGGCGCGGAGGTCATCACCGGCTCGCAGCAGCGGAGCTGACCCTTGTCCGCTCCCCTGCTCATCACCTTCGACAAGGTCTGGAAGAGCTACGGCGAGGGCGAGGCGCGCGTGCATGCGCTTGCCGGCGTCGATCTTGCGATCCGCAGAAGTGAGTTCGTCGCCATCATGGGGCCGTCCGGCTCGGGCAAGTCGACGGCCATGAACATCATCGGCTGCCTCGACACGCCGACCGCCGGAACCTACCGCTTCATGGGCGTCGATGCTGGCCGGCTCGACCGCAACCGCCGCGCCCTGCTGCGCAACATTTATGTCGGCTTCGTCTTCCAGGGCTACAACCTCCTGCCTCGCACCACGGCGGCGGAAAATGTCGAGCTGCCGCTGATCTATCGCGGCGTTTCCGCTCGCGAGCGTCGGGAGTTGGCCATGCAGGCGCTCGCCCAGGTCGGGCTCGTCGGACGCGAGCATCACACGCCGGCCGAGCTCTCGGGCGGCCAGCAGCAACGCGTTGCGATCGCCCGCGCCATCGTCACCAAACCGATGCTGCTTGTCGCCGACGAGCCGACGGGAAATCTCGATACCGAGCGCACGCACGAAATCATGGAATTGCTGACCAGGCTGAACGCCGAGCTCGGCCTCACCATCGTCATGGTCACGCACGAGGCCGATGTCGTGGGCTATGCCGAGCGCACCGTGCGCTTCCTCGACGGCCGCGTCGCTTCAGATACAGCGAAAGCCGAGGCCGCATGATCTGGGAGACCGTCCGCCTTTCGCTGATTTCGATCCGCCGGAACGTGCTGCGCTCGTTCCTGACCTTGCTCGGCATCGTCATCGGCGTCGCCGCGGTCATCGCCATGCTGACCATCGGCTCCGGCACCACCGAGAAGGTCAAGACCGACATCTCGAAACTCGGCAGCAACCTGCTCGTCGTCCGCTCCGGCCGTCCGGCAGGCCCCGGTGGGCCGGGCGGGCTCGACCAGGTCACGCGTCCCCTCGCCGCCAAGGATGTTGAAGCGCTGGTCGCCCATCTCAGCGGCGCGCGCGCCATCGCGCCGGCCTCGCAGAAGCAGGTGCGCGTCATCTTCGGCACGGAGAGCCTGACGTCGGGCGTCACCGGCACCGACAGCGCCTATCTCGACGCGCGCGACTGGAATCTGGTCTCCGGCCGTCCCTTCAGCGATTCCGAGACCCGCGCCGGCGCCGGCGTGTGCCTGATCGGCGAGACCGTACGTCAGCAATTCTTCGGCGCGGGCGATCCGGAAGGCGAGACCATCCGGATCAACCGCACCTCCTGCAGGATCATCGGCTTGCTTGAGCCGAAGGGCTATACCGGCTTCGGCCAGGACCAGGACAACGTCGTGCTCATGCCTTTAGCCGCCTATCAGCGGCGCATCGCCGGCAACCGCGATATCGACAACATCTACATCGCCGCCGACGACAGGACGCCGACCACCGAACTGCAGCCGCGCGTCGAGGACATCCTGCGCGACACGCGCCGCATCACGCCGGACCGCGATCCCGATTTCTCGATCCGCGACATGACCCAGATCGCCGACGCCATGGCCAGCGCTACCACGACCATGACCGGCATGCTGGGCGCAGTCGCCGGCGTCAGCCTGCTTGTCGGCGGCATCGGCATCATGAACATCATGCTGGTATCGGTCACCGAACGCACGCGCGAGATCGGCATCCGGCTGGCAATCGGCGCGCACGAAAACCACATCCTGATTCAGTTCCTGGTCGAGGCGACGGTGCTGTCGCTGCTCGGCGGCATCATCGGCATCCTGATCGGACTGGCGATCGCCGGCCTCGCCTCGGTCACGTTGACGATACCCTTCGCGCCGAGCCCGGCGGTCATCCTGCTTGCCGTAGGGTTCTCGGCGCTGATCGGCATGGTGTTCGGCTTCTTCCCGGCCTTGCGCGGCGCAAGGCTCGACCCGATCGACGCGCTAAGGCATGAGTGAACGCCTCGCCTGCCGCCACCCTTGTCAGGCCAGCACGTTGGCGAAATGCCATTCGATCAGCGGCTTCATGTGACCCATCAGGCCGTCAGGCAGGTCATCGGCATTACGGATAATGACCGGACCCTCGATCTCCGGCTCGCTCTCGCCGGCGACGAAGGCGCCGATGCGCCGGGCAACCTCGTCGGCCGGCTCGGGGACATGATAACGGCGGAAGATCACCGTGCCGCTCGATGTCGATAGCGCATGGTAGCGCCTCCCGTGCCGGGCCACCGAAAGGTCGATCCCGGTTTCCTCGCTCACCTCGCGGATCATGTTGAAGTCGACATCGACGAGGCCGTCGCGGAAATCGATCGGCTCGAAGGAGCCGGCGGCGAAGTAGACGCAGCCGGCGTTCACCGTGTGCGAGCCCATGCGGATCGCCACCAGCGCATTGTCGCCGGCGACCAGCACGGCATGCGCATAGGCATGTTCGGCGCCGCTGAGCTCCCGGTTCTTGCGCCAAAGCATGAAGGTCGAGTACCTCACCGCATGGCAGCGGCCGATGAGCCGCCTGTCGCGATAGCTCAGCGCCGAAAGCAGCACCACCGTGCCGTCGTAGAGCGCCGGCTTCGCCGCCATTTCGCGCCGCCAGTTCTCGGCGATCGCTGGCTGGTTGTCTCGTTCGAAGGGATGAGGAGTTGGGTCGAGCCGCACGTCGACATCGTCGACCGGCAAGATGACGTTGCGCGGCAGGTCGAAACTCATCGGTTCAAGCCATCTCCAGGGTGATCACCACCGGGCAGTGGTCCGAGGCCTTCGGCCTGTCCCAGCCGGCCCGCGGGAAACGTTCGACTTCCTGACCGGACGGAAAGACTGTGCGCCATGGCTGGCCGCGGCGGATGATCTCCGGAACCGCGGTGGCGTTCTTCGCCGCCAGCGCCTTCGACGGCAGGATGTAATCCAGCTGGCACAGATGCCGCTCCTCCGGCCCGCGCGTGTGATAGAAACTCCAGCGGTCCATCTCGGGCCGCCGCTCCACGACATTTTCGCAAAAGCCGCCGGCGGTCAGAACGTTGATCGAGGACTGGGCTTCGTCGACGACCTGGAAGCGATAGCCGTCGAAGCTGTCGCCTTCGATCTTCACGCGCTGCCGGTAGTCGTTCATGTCGCCGCAGATCGCCCAGCGTCTGTCGGCCGCATGGGCCTTGCCGAAACGGTCCTCGATGATGCGGCGCACGGCCTGCGCTTCGGCGATGCGCAGCGGCATCGTAGCCTCGCGGCCGTCGAGCCCGTTGCGCGGCGAGCCCATCGACTTGAAATGCACCAGATAGAGCGTCAGCGGCATGCCGCCAACCGTCACGTCGATTTCCAGGCAGTCGCGCCGGAAGACGCGTTCGTTGGCCAGATACCCGAGCGCCGCCAGTTCCGGCGTGAACAGGCCGAACTGCTCGAACGTAACATAGGCATGGCTGGTCATGCGCACGAATTCGATCGGCTGCCCCTGCGCGGTCTCGTTGCGCATCATCACGGCGACGTCGATGCCGCGCGAATCGTTGCCGGCGGTGGTGTATTTCTGTCGGTAGCCCTGTCCGATCATCTTGAATAGATAGCCATATTCGAAGGCCTTCAGCGCCTCGATATTGTCGACCTCCTGCATGCAGATGATGTCGGCGCGGGTCGCGGCTATGGCGAGCGCGGTAAGCTGGCGGGTGTCGTCGGACAGAGCGATGGTGCGCGCCTGTTCGAGCAGCCTGTACTCAGCCTCGCTCCGGATATCGAACAGCGCCAGCGTTCGGTCCTCATTGAGCTGGTTGCGATAGCCGGAGAAATCGAACCTGTTCATCAGGTTCTCGACGTTGAAGGTGGCGAGGCGCAGAGACATGGCCGTGACCTTTGCCCGCAAGCGTGTACGAAGACAAGAGCCCTTACCTACCCGCTACGGTTGATCCGTCATAGTTGACGGAACCTTTCCGTTCATCCTCCGTTCAGACGGAAAGTCCCATCAATAGGCCTCTTCCCGGGGTGTTCTGGGCGTGGGGCCTTACTCCTTGGAGAGTGAAATGAAACCGCTCTTGTCTTCCCTCGGCTCCGGGCTGGTGGCCCTGGGCCTCATGACGGGTCTGACGGCGCCGTCGATCGCCGGCCCGATCCTGCAGCCCGATCTCTCGGCCGCCACCAGCACGGCGGCACCTACGATCATCCCCGTCCGCGACAGCTGGGCCGGCGGCAACAACTACTCGCCGCAGATGTATGACTGGCGCTGGCGGCGCGGTGGCGACTGGCGCGGCCGCGATTTCAGATGGCGCGGCGGCGACTGGCGCGGCCGTCATTTCTCCCGCAACTGGGATGGCGACGACTGGCGCTGGCGGCATCATCGCCATCATCGGCATTTCGATAGTGGTGACGCGGCCCTTCTGGGGCTGGGCCTCGGCCTTGGCCTGGGCAGCCTCGCTTACAACAACTACTACGATCCCTACTACTATGATCCGTATCCGCGGTACTATCAGCCGCGGCGCATCTACCGGACTGAGCGGCTCTCCAGGGCCCATGTCCAATGGTGCTACGACCGTTACCGGTCCTATCGGGCCTGGGACAACACGTTCCAGCCCAACTATGGCCCGCGCCGGCAGTGCATTTCGCCCTATATCTGAGCCCGTCGGCAGGAAGAATGAGACGGCGCCCATCGCGGCGCCGTTTCTTTTTCGGCAAGAAAGAAACCGCCTGCGGGGCAATAACCTTAAATTTAGCGGGGGCGTCTATTGGTGATGCGATGCCCCCACATGACGATCGCGGAGCCGCGATCCGCTAGGACGTGCCCGCCATGGCTGAGAACGAGTTGAGAGGCAAGCACAGGCAGCGCGTGCTGAAAGGCGCGGCGATCCTGACCGGCATCAACAATTCCGAGGTCAAGTGCACGGTGCGCAACATGCATCCCGGCGGCGCCGAACTGAAAGTGCCGATCGAGGCGCGCGTGCCGGACGAATTCCTGCTTTACGTGGCGACCGACGGCATCGGCTACAAGGCGATCGTCCGCTGGCGCCGCGAGGACCGCATCGGCGTCGAGTTCACCGGCACCGGGCCGAAACCGCATTGGCATTATGGCTGAGCGCGAAAACGCCGGCGGATCGCTCCGCCGGCTTGATGTTTCACGACCGGAAGCTTGATGACAATTCGCCCTGCCGGGTCAGCTGGTGCGGGTTTCGAGAACCGGAGCGGAGCGGACATTGAAGTCCGTGAGCACCGGAAGCGCAGAAACCCGCGGCAGATGGCCGGCAGGGTAGAATTGGCGCAGGCTTCCTAGTTCTTGGCCTTGTCGACCAGCTTGTTCTTGGCGATCAGCCCGCGCGACCGCAGGGCGAAGCCCGAGGACGCGTAAGGCGGAAGAACGTGGATCGCCTTAGTTCTTGGCCTTGTCGACCAGCTTGTTCTTGGCGATCACCCCGCGCGACCGCAGGGCGAAGCCCGAGGACGCGCAAGGCAGAAGAACGTGGATTGCGTTAGTTCTTGGCCTTGTCGACCAGCTTGTTCTTGGCGATCCACGGCATCATCGCGCGCAGCTTGGTGCCGACTTCCTCGATCTGGTGGCTATCGTTCATGCGGCGGATGCCCTTGAAGCGCGACAGGCCGGCGCGGTACTCCTGCATCCATTCCGAGGTGAACTTGCCGGTCTGGATGTCCTTCAGGATGCGCTTCATCTCGGCCTTGGTGTCGGCGGTGATGATGCGCGGGCCCGAGACATATTCGCCCCATTCGGCGGTGTTCGAGATCGAGTAGTTCATGTTGGCGATGCCGCCCTCATAGATCAGGTCGACGATCAGCTTGACCTCGTGCAGGCACTCGAAATAGGCCATTTCCGGGGCGTAGCCGGCTTCCACCAGCGTCTCGAAGCCGGCGCGGATCAATTCGACCAGGCCGCCGCAAAGCACCACCTGCTCGCCGAACAAGTCGGTCTCGCATTCCTCGCGGAAGTTGGTCTCGATGATGCCCGAGCGTCCGCCGCCGACGCCGCACGCATAGGAGAGCGCGAGGTCGAGCGCGTTGCCCGAGGCATCCTGGTTGACGGCGACCAGGCACGGCACGCCGCCGCCCTTCTGGTATTCGCCGCGCACCGTGTGGCCGGGGCCCTTCGGCGCGATCATGACGACGTCGACCGAAGCCTTCGGCTCGATCAGGCCGAAATGCACGTTGAGGCCATGCGCGAAGGCGATCGCGGCGCCGTCACGGATATTCGGCGCGATTTCGTTCTTGTAGATATCGGCCTGCAATTCGTCGGGCGTCGCCATCATCATCAGGTCGGCCCATTTGGCGGCATCGGCCACGCTCATCACCTTGAGCCCGTCCGCCTCGACCTTCTTGGCGGTCGCTGAGCCGGCCTTCAGGCCGATGGCGATCTCCTTGACGCCGGAATCCTTGAGGTTGAGCGCGTGTGCCCGCCCCTGGCTGCCATAGCCGATGATGGCGACCTTCTTGCCCTTGATCAGATTGAGATCGGCGTCACGATCGTAATAGACACGCATTTCGTCTTCCTTCCCGTTTTGAAGATCAGAGGCCTTGCGGCCGGTTGTTTACCCCCCGGGTCTTTGACCCGTAGAGAGCGAGAAACTGCTGCGTCGCGCGGGCGGCGTCGCCGCCGATTGCCGCCTCGGTCAATTGCAGCCGGTCGCCGAGCAGAAGCCGGATCTGCACGTCGCGGCCGACCAGCCCGAAAAAGGTCCGGAACGCCGTCTCGGCTTCCTCGAAGTCGAGCAGCCCGGCCTGTCGTCCCGCTTCGAGCACCGGCTTCAGGCGCCTGGCCAGCGCGAAGCGGCCATTCTGCAGCACGATCGCGCCAAGGTCATCTTTCCCGGAACCGGCATGGCTGACCGCCACTCGGTTCAGCGCGACGGACGTGTCACTGGAAATCACCCTCAGCCAGTCGGACGCGAAGCGTTCGAGGCTTGCGGTCAGCGAAGCAAGGTCGAGGCCTTTGCGGTCGACCGGCGTCACACGCACCTTCGAGGCCTGCCACTGCACCGTTGCCGTCAGCAGCCCGTCGCGGTCGCCGAACCATTTGTAGAGCGTTTCCTTGGAGCAGCTTGCCCGCCGCGCCACCGCTGTCATGGTGAGGTTGTCGCCCTCCTCGACCAGCAGGCGAAGTGCCGCGTCCAGAACGGCCTGCTGCCGCTCGGTCAGCGCTTCGCTGTTGTCGATATCGGGCACGCTGTGCAACACACTTCCTTCGGGAGACGTTAACCACGGTCGGCAGGCGTACCGTACGTTACGGTTCGGCTTCTATGCCGTATTGCCGGCAGTCATGCAAGCGCTATTTTTCACCGATGGCTTCTCTTGCCGGAGGACGAGATGCGGGCCGGTCTGTTTGCCTTGGCTATTGCGGCCGCCTTCACCGGCGCCGCAGTCTATGTCAGCGTTGCGGAGCAGCCGGCGCGGCTTGGCCTTGACGACAAGGCATTGCTGCGGGAATGGCAGCCTTCCTACAAGCGCGGCGCCGCCATGCAGGCTTCCATTGCCATGGTCGCCTGCGTTCTCGGGCTGATTGCCTGGTGGCGAACCGGAGGACCTGGCTTTCTGGCCGGCGCAGTGGCGATCATCCTGCCCTGGCCATGGACACTGCTGGTGATGATGCCGACCAACCGTTTGCTGGAAGCGATGAAGGTCGAGGCCGACAATCCGCAGGCAAGATCAATGATCGTCAGATGGGGCAAAATGCATCTGGTCCGCGTCGCGCTTGGCGCGCTGGCGACGATCGCGTTTCTTTGGGCCTCGCATCTGCCCTGAAGGCCCGGTCGGCCGGCAATCATTCCATGATTGGCGCGTCGCGCAGCCTCCCAAGCAACCCGGCCAGCATCTCCAGTTCCTTGGCGGAAAGCTTGTCGCCCATCAGTTCCGATATGGCTTTTCCGTAGACAGCCCAAAGGCGGCGGCGCGTCTCCCGCCCCGCGGGTGTGATGCGCACGGTCTGGCCACGGCCATCGTCCGAGACGGGCAGCTTTTCCACCAAGCCATCCGCCTCCAGCCGGGCCAGCAGTCGCGAGACGTTGTACTGCGCCAGCAGGACGCGATCGATCAGCTCGAAGGGGCGCAAGCCGCCCTCACCCGCCTCGGCGAGCTCGTGCAGCACGTCGTACCAAGCAAGCGGCGGCAGACCGCCGGCCTTCAGGGCGTCCTCGGTCTTCTCGACCAGCTGGCGCGACACGCTCATCAGGCGGCCCCAGGTTTTGACGGCCTCGGGCGAAGGAGACTTCTTCGTCATGGCGGGATTCTATTCGATAGATGCAAATGCATCAAGCTTGACGATCGATGCAGATGCATCCATATAGATGCAATTACATCTATATGGAGTTCTCCGATGAAACACGAAATCTGTAAAGTGGCCGACATTCCGCAGACGGGCAGCCTGGTGGCGCCTTTCTTCGGCCGCGAGGTCCATGTCTGGCGTAGCGGCGAGCGCATCCGCGCCGCGGCCAATGCCTGCCTGCATTTCGGCGGACCGCTGGACTGCAAGGACGGCGCCTTGGTCTGCCAATGGCACGGCGCCCGCTTCGACATGGAAAGCGGCGAGCGGATCGAAGGCCCGGCACCGAAGGGCTCGCGCCTGATGTTCCTGTCGACCCTCGTCGAGGATGGCGCGCTGAACTATGTCTGGGGAGAGTGAGATGACGGCCAGACTCACCCTCGTCAGCCATCATCTTTGCCCTTACGTCCAGCGTGCGGCGATCGCGCTTGCCGAGAAAGGCGTGCTGTTCGAGCGCGTCGACGTTGACCTTGCCGACAAGCCGGACTGGTTCAAGGCCATCTCGCCGCTCGGCAAGGTGCCGCTGCTTCGTGTCCGGCGAGATGGCGCGGAGGAAGTCATTTTCGAATCGGCCGTCATCCTCGAATTCCTCGAGGAGACGGAGGCCAATCCGTTGCACCCGGCCGATCCGCTCATGAGGGCCAGGCACCGCGCCTGGATCGAATTCGGCTCGGCCATCCTCAATGCGATAGGCCGCTTCTATTCCGCGGCCGATGAGGCTGCGTTCTTCAAGGAAAGCAACGGCTTGTCGGAAATGTTTGGGCGTGTCGAGGCGGAGCTGTCGGCAAGGCAGGGCGGTCCGTGGTTCGCAGGTGACCGCTTCTCGTTGGTCGACGCCGTCTACGGGCCGATCTTCCGCTACTTCGACACGTTCGACAGGATCGTTGATTTCGGCATCCTGGAGGGAAAGCCTCTCGTCCAGGCCTGGCGCAAGGCGTTGAGCGAACGGCAATCGGTGAAGGAGGCTGTCACTCCGGGCTATCCGCTGCGGCTGCACGCCTTCCTGCGGGCAAAGGCGTCCTATCTGTCGCAGATGATCCGGCTGCAGGCCATTGCAGTTCCGCAGGCCCGATCGGCCTGAATGGATCGATCACCACTGGCGCTTTGAGGCTGTCGCCGATGGCGAATGCCTCAGGCCTGCGCGGCATCGAAGGCGGCGCGCGCCTCACGAACGGCATCGTGGTTGAGTTCGGCCCATTGGATAAGCATCTGCAACGGCGCGAACATCGAGCGGCCGAGATCGGTGAGGCTGTACTCGACGCTCGGCGGCTTGGTCGGAAAGACTTCGCGATGCACATAGCCGTCGCGCTGCAGGTCGTAGAGCGTCTGCGTCAGCATGCGCTGCGAGATATCGGGCACAAGGCGGCGCAACTCCCCGAACCGGTAAGGCTTCTCGGCCAAGGCCATGACCAGCAGCGAGCTCCATTTGCCGCTGATGCCCTGGATCACGTCGCGAACCGGGCAATCGGCGAAATTGCCGCCGCCGGTCATGGCCTTGTAGACCTCGAGCTTCGATTTCAGATTGAAGATCTTGCTGTCCATCGCGACATCCATTGGTCGAAGCGGCGACCGCCCGGTGGTTCCCCGGCTGTGCCTACCTCCCGAAAAACTGCCTTCTTTACGGCTTCCGGTCAATTCCTATTTTAGCGCTGGTCTCTTTTTGAGACCAAATATACCCGCCCTTCGACGCAATTTTCAGGAACCTCCCATGACCGAAACCCTCCTCGTCACCGGCGCTTCCGGCCATCTCGGCCGCGCCGTAATCAACCATCTGCTCGATGTGCAGAAAGTCGCGCCGGCGAATATCATCGCCACCACGCGCAATCCCGGAAACCTCGCCGACCTCGCGGCTCGCGGCGTCGCCGTCAGAGCGGCCGATTTCGACGATCCGGCATCGATCGAGACCGCATTCAAAGGCGCCGACCGGGTGCTGATCGTCTCGACCGGAGAGCTCGACCTCAAGAGCGACCGGCGCCTCAAACAGCATCAGGCCGCGGTGGCCGCTGCCAAGGCAGTCGGTGTCTCGCACCTGCTCTACACCTCGATGCCCAATCCCGAGCCGGTCTCGCCGGTGCTGTTTGCCGGCGACCACTACGGCACCGAGCAGGCGATCGAGGCGAGTGGCATTCCCTACACCATCTTCCGCAACGGCTGGTACCAGGAGAACCTGTTCATGGCGCTGCCACACGCCATTTCGTCGGGCAAGTGGTACACGTCGGCCGCCGACGGGCGCATCGCGCACGGCGCGCGCGACGACATGGCCGCCGCGATCGCCGCGAGCCTCGCTTCCGGCTCGACGGAGAGCCGCATCTACACGCTGACCGGCCCGCATGCTTACACCACGAACGAAATTGCCGCCTTGGTAACCGAAGTCACCGGCAAGCCGCTGGAGGTTATCCGATTGCCTGATGAGGCTCTGACCGAGGGCGTCAAGGCGGCCGGCCTTCCCGAGGATTTTGCTCGCATCATCGTCTCCTTCGACGCCAACACGCGCTCCGGCCGTATCGGCATGGTGACCGACGCGATCGAGACGTTGTCGGGTCGCAAGCCGCAGACGCTGAAGCAGTTCCTCGAAGCGAACAAAGCCGCTTTGCTCGGCTGAAACCGGCGCGCCCGGCGGCCGTTCTACCGGGCGCGCTATTTTGACTTTTGAGCAATCCGAGCCGGATCAGGCTTTCGCCGGTCGCAGCAAGCGCTTCCTCGCGCGATCGCATCGGCTTCGCGCTTGGCCGAGCGGACGGTCGTGCGTACGCGGTAGCCTGCCTTCAGACGCGCGAGGACGCAGTGAGCGCCGAGGAAGCCCGAGCCGCCGGTAACGAGCACCAACTCACCGCCCATGCCCGCCTCTGCCCCTCTACAGCGGTTCACCGTTTCACGAAACGCCGAACCGCCCCTTTGTCTTCACGCAATTCCTGACGGGAAACCGTTACACGCTTTTCCTGGAATTGCTCTAAGCGTTGCGGCCCCTCAAATGGCCACCTGCGTGCCGATCTCGACGACGCGTCCGGTGGGAATCTGGAAGTACTCTGTCGCATCCGCCGCTGTTTTCGCAAGCCCGATGAACAGCCGGTCCTGCCAGATGGGCATGCCGGAATTGGGCGAGGCCTTCAGCGAGCGCCGCGACAGGAAGAAGGACGTCGTCATGATGTCGAACTTCCAGCCCTGCTTGCGGCAGATCGCGAGCGCGCGCGGGATGTTCGGCTGCTCCATGTAGCCGAAGGTCAACGTCACCCGCATGAACAGTTCGTTGACCGTCTCCATCTTCACCCGTTCGCTGTCGGGCACCACCGGTTGCGGCGCAGTGACCACCGAAAGGATGACGTTCTGTTCGTGCAGCACCTTGTAGTGCTTGAGACTATGCATCAGCGCCGTCGGCGCACTCAGCGGGTCGCTGGTCAGGAACACCGCGGTGCCGGACACAAGCTGCGGTTTTTTCTTGAGAAGGTTCGCCGCCAGGAAGTCGAGCGGAATCTCGTTGCGGCGGGTCTTGTCGAACAGGTAGCGGCTGCCGCGCACCCAGGTCCACATGGCCATGACGATGGCGAAGCCCACCGCCAGCGACGACCAGCCGCCTTCGAACACCTTGACGATGTTGGAAGCGAAGAAGCCGATGTCGATGAGCGCGAACACTGCCGTCAGCGCGACCGCCGGCCAGATGTTCCACTTCCAGATGCGTGTCATGACGACGAACAGCAGCGTGGTCGTCACCAGCATGTTGCCGGTGACGGAAATGCCGTAGGCCGAGGCCAGCCTGCTGGATTCGCCGAAGCCGACCACCAGAAGCATCACCACCAGTGCCAGCAGCAAATTGACGCGCGGCATGAAGATCTGGCCGGACTGCTTTTCCGACGTGTGCAGGATCTCGAGGCGCGGCAGCATGTTGAGCTGTACGGCCTGTCTGGTCAGCGAAAAGGCCCCGGAAATCACCGCCTGGCTGGCGATGACCGTCGCAGCCGTCGCCAGCACCACCATCGGGATCAGCGCCCAGCCCTGATTCATCTCGAAGAACGGATGTCCGACTACACCTTTGTTTGCCAGTATGAAGGCACCCTGCCCGGCGTAGTTCAGCAGCAAGCAGGGGAACACGATCGCCAGCCACGCCATGACGATTGGCTTGCGGCCGAAATGGCCGAGGTCGGCATAGAGCGCTTCGGCCCCGGTGACGGCCAGGAAGACGGCGCCTATGGTCACGAAGGAGACATCGGGCGAATTGATCAGGAAGGCGACGATATGATGTGGGCTGATTGCCCAAAGGATTTCCGGATCGTCGATGATGTGGTTGAGACCGGATAGGCCGATGGCCAGGAACCACGCGGCGGTTACCGGGCCGAACACCAATCCGACGCCGCCTGTGCCGAAGCGCTGCACCGCAAACAGTATCGCCAGAATGACCAGTGTCAGCGGCACCACATAGGGCTGGAAGGTGGGTGTGACGACGTTCATGCCTTCGACCGCCGACAGCACCGAGATCGCCGGCGTGATCACGGCATCGCCGAAGAACAGCGACGCGCCAACGATGCCGATGCCGAGGATGATCGCCGAGCGCGCCGGGAAGCTGCCGCGCGCCAGCGCCATCAGCGACAGCACACCGCCCTCGCCGCGGTTGTCGGCACGAAGCACGAACATGATGTATTTTATCGTGACGGTAATGGTCAGCGACCAGATGATCAGCGACAGCACGCCGAGGATATCGCCACGAGTGGCCACTTCGCCACCGGACGAAGCGTGCAATGCCTCGCGCAACGCATAGATCGGGCTGGTCCCGATATCGCCATAGACCACACCGAGCGCGCCAAGCATCAGCATCTTGGTGCTGTGCTGCTCGACTTCAGAATGGCTCGATTGGTCGACGGATTCTGCCTCACTACCACTGTTGGTAAGGGCCATAAACGACACTCCGATAAACGCGCGGTGCTCTACGCTTGCTGCGATGCAATATCAAGTGCCCCAACGTGATGGCTCCCATGCCCGTCACGCGCAGCTCCTGAAGCTACCATCCGCAAGCCTTCAAGAACCGCCCAACCGTGCCGGCCATGCCATACTCCAGCGCATCGGCTGTCAACCCGTGTCCGATCGATACTTCGGCCAGTGCCGGGATGCGTTTGGCCAATGCCGGCAGGTTGGCCACGGTCAGATCGTGGCCGGCATTGACCTGGAGCCCCGCCGCGAGTGCCGCATCCGCGGTTTTTCCCAGTCTTTCCAATTCCTTGGCCGCCTTGGTGGAATCGGAATGGTAACCGCCATAGGGCCCGGTATAGAGTTCGATCCGGTCGGCGCCGGTATCGCGCGCGGCAGTCACGCCGACCGGATCGGCGTCGGAAAACAGCGACACCCGAAAACCGCCCTTCTTCAGCCGCTTGACGATCGGCGTCAGGAACGCCGCCTGTGCGGCGAAGTTCCAGCCGTGATCCGATGTTGCCTGCGCCGGGTCGTCGGGCACCAGCGTCACCTGCTCCGGCTGGTTCTTCTCGACAAGTGCCAGGAAATCCTCGGTCGGATAGCCTTCGATGTTGAATTCAGCCTTTGGGAACTCATCGTCGATCAGCGCCCTGATCTCCGGCAGGTCGGAATGTCTCGTATGCCGCTCGTCGGGACGCGGATGGACCGTCAGCCCATGCGCGCCGGCGGCAAGCGCGATGCGCCCGAGCCCCGTAACGCTCGGCCACGGCAGGTCGCGGCGATTGCGCAGCATGGCGACAGCGTTGAGGTTGACCGAAAGCTTTGCAGGCATGATCCGGCGTCCAGTTGGAGCAATTCCAGGAAAAGTGCGTAGCGGTTTTCCGTCCGGAATTGCGTAAGAACAAAATACTCAGAGCGGTTCGGCGGGCATCTATAGCGCCTTTGCAGGGAACAGATAGAGGGTTTCCGGTGTTCCAGGGGACGAGATGGTGGTTAAGGCTCTCTGTTTTAACGCAATTCCTGACGGAAAACCGTTTTGCACTTTTCCTGGAATTGCCCTAGCGCAAGGATTTGCCAGTGAATTTCCTCGAAGCCGTGCCGGCGATACGCCGCCTCGATACAAACCGTGACGCGCTTTTTGCCATCGACGTCGTCGGCGATGTTTCGCCGGCGGACGCGGAAAACCTTTTCGGCCTGCTCGAAGCAGCCTATGCCCTGCACCCGAGGATCGACGTGCTGGTGAGACTGACCGACGAGGAGAGCGTCGATTGGGCCAACATTTCGGAAGGTACGATCCGACAAGGCGTGGCCGACGCGCTGGAGCATGTCGTCCGTTGCGCGGCTATCGGGGAACCGCGCTGGGCGTCCCTTGTCGGGGGGTTCTTTCCGAAGGCTTTGCCGTTCGAGTTCAGGCATTTCGACAGTGACAACGAAGCCGCTGCCTGGCAGTGGCTCGGCGCCAGGCCGGCAAACGAAACTAGCGCACGATCGTCAACCGCTCGGCGGCGCGGGTGATTGCCGTGTAGAGCCAGCGCTGCCGCGTCTCCTTGAACGCCCAGCTCTCGTCGAACAGCACGACTTCGTTCCATTGCGAGCCTTGTGCTTTGTGGACCGTCAGCGCGTAACCATAGTCGAAGTCGTCGAAGCGCTTCTTCTGCTGCCACGGAATCTCGGCGTCCGGATCCTCGAACGCCGCCTTGAGCAGCTTGATCTTGGCGACGCTGCGGTCGGGATCGTCCTCTTCCGGCGAGACCAGCAGGTTGATGCCGGGCTTCACCGTCTCGCGCGACGAGGTCATCACCTTCCACAGCGAGCCGTTGAGCAGCCCCTTGGCCGGGTCGTTGCGCAGACAGACCAGCTTGTCGCCGGCCTGCGGAAAATCGGCGGAAAAACCCTTCAACTCACGCAGCCGCTGGTTATAGCGCCGGCGCGTGCGGTTTGTGCCGACCAGCACCTGGTCGGCCTTGAGCACAAGGTCCTGGGTGACCCCTTCCCTGCCGATCACCTGCGCCGTGCCGTAGTCGCCATGCATGAACTCGCGGCCTTCGCGCACGTCGAGCGCCAGCCGGATGATCGGATTGTCCTGCGCCTGGCGATGGATTTCGGTGAGCAGCACGTCCGGCTCGTGCTCGGTGAAGAAGCCGCCGCCCGAGATCGGCGGCAGCTGGGCGGGATCGCCAAGCACCAGGATCGGCGTGCCGAAGCTCATCAGGTCGCGGCCCAGCTGCTCGTCGACCATCGAGCATTCGTCGATGACGACCAGCTTGGCGCGCGCGATCGGGCTTTGCCGGTTGAGCGCGAAAGTCGGCGAGATCGACGTCTTGCCGGTCACCTCGTCCGAAACCGATTCCTCGCCCTTCGGCCTGTAGATCAGCGAATGGATCGTGCGGGCGTTGATGGCCCCCTTCGAGCGCAGCACCTGGGCGGCCTTGCCGGTGAAGGCGGCGAACTGCACCTGGCCGTCGACATGCTCGGCAAAATAGCGCGCCAGCGTCGTCTTGCCCGTGCCGGCATAGCCGAACAGGCGAAAGATCTGCGGCCGGCCGTCCTTCAGCCAGCGGCCGACCGCCTTCAAAGCCTCGTCCTGTTGGGGAGAGAATTCCATCAACGCGACAGACCGGATTCGCGAGCGAAATACAAGATTGGCGTCCCATCACCGGCGTCGCCGGTGACGATCTCATTTGTTACCAGCTCGGCACGCTATCAGGGGCAAACAAGAACGTAAAGGGAACAAGCCTGTCTTCGTTACGCTACCTGCCAGGGCCGGGATCGTTCTCAAGCAGGATTGGCTTGCCATGCGGTGTGGCGTGTGCGGCGCGCTCCCAGGCGGCCGCGAGCGCGTCGACTTCGCCCTTGCCGGCAACATCCTTTGTCGACAGCAATTTTTCCAGCGCCGCCAGCCAATGCTCGTAATAGTCGTGGCCGTCGCTCTCGGCGTCCGGCTTCTTCACCTCGGCGGACAGCGCGTCCGCCCATTCGCTCCACGAAAACAATCCCTTGTCGTGCAGCGCCACCGTCATGGCGAAGGCTTCCGCCTGCCATGGCTCGGCGAACACCGGATCATCGAAGCCGTCTGGCAGTTTGGCCTCATGCGGGCTCAAGATAGCTCTCCCAGGCATCGATCGAGACAACAAGCGTCGGATCGGCGCCCTCGCCCCAGATCTCGGCTCCGTCGAAAACCACCGTATAGACCCATTGCGGATTCTCGCCCCTGCCATGCGCGTTACTGTCGGGGAAGACGAAACCGTCGCGCACGGCCTCGATGGTGCCGCTCTTGCCGCGCGCATAGCGCGGCAGGCGCGTATGGCCGGTGGGATTGAAATTCTTCGTCCGCACGCGGTCGCCCGCCCGGAAGCGTGCCGGCGTGGCGACCGGACGATCGCACGGTCCGCCCTTGGCGAGCACCGCGGGCACATCCGCCGCCTTCAGCACTCTTTTCGGCGTCGCGGCCGCATCGACCGCCTTGCCGGCCACAAGGTCGCGCTCGGTGATGAAGCCGTGGCGCTTCAGCAGCACTTCCAGCGCCTTGATCCAGATCTGATAATAGCTGGACGCATAATAGTCGGCTGGATGCAGCGATTCCCGCGCATGCCGGCTCTCGTCGATATTCCAGGCGCCCATCGCGCCAGCGGTGAGCGTGACGCCCAGCGCGCGCTTCTCCCATTCGGCATGGAAATAGGGCTCGTCCTTCTCGGGCGCGACCGGCCCGAAACCCATCTGCCCGCCGAGATCCTGCGGCCCGTTCATTGAGCTTCCCCGTTCATGCCGGCTCCTTGGCCAGCGCCGTGCCGATCATCGCGTCGCGGCTGACCAGCCCGGCAAGCTGCTCCTCGCTCCAGCCGTCGGTTCCCTTCGGTCGCATCGGCACCACCAGATAGCGAAGCTCCGCCGTCGAATCCCAGACGCGGATCTTCCTGCCTGCGGGCAGCGTCAGCCCGAACTCCTCCAGTACCCCGCGCGGATCGATCACCGCGCGCGAGCGGTAGGGCGGCGCTTTATACCAGACCGGCGGCAGGCCGAGCACGGACCACGGATAGCAGGAGCAGAGCGTGCAGACGACGAGGTTGTGCGTGTCCTCTGTGTCGAAGACGGCCTGCATGTGCTCGCCCTGGCGGCCGGTGTAGGAGAGCGATCCGATCGCCGCCGTCGCGTCGCGCCTAAGCCAATCGGCATAAGCGGGATCGCTCCAGGCCTTGGCCACCACCCTGGCGCCATTGCGCGGGCCGATTTTCGTCTCGTAGGTATCGACGATGACGTCGATGGCCGCCGGGTCGATCAGGCCTTTCTGGGTCAGGATCGTCTCAAGCGCGCGCACGCGCGCCGCAAACGGGTCGAGCTCGTTGTCATGGTCGTGATCATGGGACATGACCTTGAGACTAGGATCGCGTGCTGTTCCCCGCAAGCACCACACCTTGGGCCAGAGGCGGCCGCTTCAAGCGAGACGGCTCTTCCTCGATCGCCATCTCGCTTGAAGAGTGTTGTTTTGGAGCATGATCTTCTCCGAAAAGTCTGCAACTTTTCGGAAATCATGCTCTATTCGGCGGCCACCTTTTTCGGTTCGGCCTCTTCCTCGAACAGCGAAGGCTGCTCGCTGCTTTCGACCGCATGCAGTGCCGGCCGGCTCTTCTTCGACGAGAAGCTGAGCAGCCAGCCGGAGAAGTTTTCGAAGTAAACGTAGATCACCGGTGTGACGAACAAAGTGAGCGCCTGCGAGGCAAGCAGGCCGCCGACCACGGCGACGCCGAGTGGCTGGCGCAGTTCGGCGCTTGCGCCGGTGCCGAGCGCGATCGGGAACGTGCCCATCAACGCTGCCAGCGTTGTCATCATGATCGGCCGAAAACGCATCAGGCAAGCCTTGTGGATGGAATCCTTGGCCGACATGCCTTGTCGTCTGAGCTCCAGCGCGACATCGACCATCATGATGCCGTTCTTCTTGACGATGCCGATCAGCATCAGGATGCCAATCACAGCAATGACCGAGATATCCATGCCGGCGAAGCGCAAAGCCAGCACCGCGCCGAGCACCGCCGACGGCAGACCGGTAAGGATGGTGAGCGGATGGATGAAGCTCTCATAGAGCATGCCGAGCACGATGTAGATCGTCAGGATCGCGCCGCCGATCAGCAGGCCCTGGTTGGCGAGCGAATCCTGGAAGGTCTTGGCGGTGCCGGCGAAGCTGGTCGAGATCGCCTTCGGCATGCCGATTTGCTCTTTCAGCTGGTCGATGCGGGTCACCGTGTCGCCGAGCGACACGCCCTGCGGCAGGTTGTAGGAGATCGTCACCGCCGGCAGCTGGCCGAGCTGGTTGACGGTCAGCGCGCCTGCCGTGCGATCGACATGGGCGAAAGCGCCGAGCGGCACCAGGCTGCCGCGCGCCGTCCTCACCTGGATAGCCAGCATGCGCTCGGGCGACCACGCCATCTTCGGATCGAGCTCGGTGATGACTTGATAGCTGTCGGCGGAGCCGAAGATGGTGGAAACCTGGTCGGTGCCGAAACCGCCGTAGAGGGCCGAGCGCAGAGTGTCGGTGTCGACGCCGAGCTGGGCCGCCTTGTCGCGGTCGACCACCAGCGTCGCCTGCAGGGCGTTGTTCTGCAGATCGCTGGTGACGTCGGTGAACGTCGTGTGGTCCGCCGCCATCGCATCATTGAGCTTCTGTGCCCAGATATCGGTCTGGCCCGTATCGAGGCCCTGAACCACGAGCTGGTAGGCGCTGGCGGACGAGCGCGAGCCCAGCCTGAGGTTCTGCACCGGCTGCATATAGGCCTCGATGCCCGGGACAGCGGCCAGCTGCCGCCGCAGGTCTGAAAGCACCTTCTCGATGCTGGGCCTCTGATCCTTGTCCTTCAGCTGCACGTAGAGCTGGCCCTGGTTCAGCGCGTTGTTGCCGCTACCGGCCGACCAGGCTACATGCGCGACATAAGGCGAATGCGCGAAGACGTTCGCCACCTGGCCCTGCAGCTTCGCCATGGCGTCGAAGGAGATGTCCTGCCGGGCCATCGTCGTCACCGAAATCTGGCCGATATCCTCCTGCGGGAAGAAGCCCTTCGGCGAGACCTGGATCAGCCAGACCGATGCCGCCGCCGTTCCGATGAAGACGAGGAATACGAAGAAGGTGTGCCGCAGGCAGAAGCTGAGCAACCAGTTGTAGCCGCGCGTGAACAAGTCATGGCCGTGGCCTTCGCTATGCGCCTCGCGATCGGCTTTCGTGACCGACAGCAGCCGCGAGCACAGCATCGGCGTCAACGTCAGCGACACGAACATCGACGCCAGGATGGCGACCGTCACCACGACCGCGAATTCGTTGAAGATGCGGCCGATGACGCCGCCCATCAGAAGCACGGGAATGAACACCGCCACAAGCGAGATCGAGATCGAGATGATGGTGAAGCCGATCTCGCGCGCGCCCTTCAGCGACGCGTCGAAGGCCGACAGCCCATCCTCCTCCATATGGCGGAAGATGTTTTCGAGCATGACGATGGCGTCGTCGACGACGAGGCCGACCGCGAGCGTGAGGCCCATCAGCGAGATGTTGTCGATCGAGAAGCCGAACAGGAACATCGCGCCAAGCGTCGCGATCAGCGAGATCGGCACCGCCACCGCCGGTATGATCGTCGCCGTTATCCTGCGCAGGAACACGAAGATCACCATCACCACCAGGGCGATGGTCAAGAGCAGCGTGAACTGCACGTCGTCGACAGCCTGGCGGATCGAAGTCGAGCGGTCGTTGAGCAGCTTGATGCTGGCCGCCGCCGGCATCTGGTCCTGGAAGGACGGCAGCATCGCCTTGACCTTGTCGACGACGTCGACGGTGTTGGCGTCGGGCTGGCGCTGCACGGCCATGATGATCGCGCGGGTACCATCGTACCAACTTGCGGTCGTGGTGGTCTGCACCGAATCGACGACGCGGGTCACCTCGCCCAGCCGCACCGGGTGGCCGTTCTTGGTGGCGATGATCAGGTTGGAGAACCCGGCGGCGTTGCCGAGCTGGGTGTTGGCGGTGATGGTGAGCTGCTGTTTGTCGTTCTGCAGCACGCCGAGCGGCGTGTTGCTGTTGGCCGACGCGATCGCCGCCTGCAGCTGATCGATCGAGATGCCGCGCGCGGCGAGCGCTGTCGGATCGATCTGAATGCGCACCGCATATTTCTGCTGGCCGAAGATCGAGACCTGCGCCACGCCGTCGATGGTCGACAGCGACGGCGAGATGACGTTCTCGGCGAAGGCATCGAGGTCCGTGAGCGGAACCGTGTCGCTGACCAGCGACATCAAAAGGATCGGCGCGTCAGCCGGATTGACCTTTCGATAGCTCGGCGGCGCGGTCATCTCCGGCGGCAGCGATTTTTGCGTGCGCGCGATCGCCGCCTGCACGTCCGCGGCCGCCGCGTCGATGTCCCGGTTGAGCACGAACTGGATGGCGATCGAGGTCTGGCCGAGCGAGTTGGTGGTCGAGATCGAATCGATGCCGGCGATGGTCGAAAACTGCTTGATCAGCGGCGTGGCCACCGAGGTCGCCATCGTCTCCGGCGAAGCGCCGGGCAGCGAAGCGGAAACATTGACCACCGGAAACTCGGCGCTTGGCAGCGCCGCGACCGGCAGGAACTTGTAGGCAAAAATTCCGCCCAGCACGAGGGCCAACGACATCAGCAGCGTGGCGACGGGCCTGCGTATGCAGAATTCGGAGATCATGGTCGCGCCCCGCCGGCCTTGTCGGCTTCCGCGACCTTGGGAGCGGCCTGATCGGTGCCGCTGCCGGCGGTCTTGCCTTCGTGGACGGCGGCGCCGTCCTTCAGCCTGGTCTGGCCTTCGACGACGACCTTCTCACCGCTCTTCAGCCCCTGGCTGATAGCGCTGTTTTCGCCTTCCGTCAGCGCCACCTGCACCGGCCGCATCTCCACCGTGTTGTCGGGCTTGACCACATAGACGAAGGAGCCCTTCTGGCTGGGCTGCACCGCAACCGTCGGAACCGAGGTCATCTGCGGCATCGTGCCGGCGTCGAGCACGACGTTCACATACTGGCCCGGCCAAAGCGAAAGATCGGAGTTCGGTATGCTCGCGCGCGTGGCGATGGTGCCCGAGGCGGTATCGACGCTGGAATCGACGAAGTCGAGCGTGCCCTTGCCGATCGGCGTCGGATCGCCGTCCTTGGTCAGCGTCACGTCCCCTTGCTGCGGATTCGCGAGCTCCTTGTGCAGCAAGGCAAGGTTGCTTTCCGGCAGAGTGAAATTCACCTGCAGCGGGTCCATTTGCGTGATGGTGACAAGTGGCGTCGTGCTGCTTGAGTTGCCGTTGCTGGTGGTGACGAGATCGCCGACGGAGACGTTGACCGCTCCGAGCCTGCCCGAGATGGGCGCGGTGATGGTCGCGTAGCTCAACTGGACCGTATCGGCGTCTATCGTCGCCTCGTCGGCATCGATGGTGGCGGCCGCCGCCTTTTGTGCCGCCAGCGCCTGATCGTAGGTCTGCTGCGTGCCCGCCTGCTTGGCGACGAGATCCTTGGCGCGCTGCAGATCGGCCTGGGCGCTGACCAGCATCGCCTGGTCCTTGGCCAGCGTCGCCTGGTCCTTGGCGAGCTGCGCCTTCAGCGAGCGGTCATCCAGCGAGAGCAGAAGATCGCCCGCTTTGACCATTTGCCCGTCCTTGACCGCGATCGACACGATCTGGCTGGACACCCGGGCATTGATGCTGACCACCGCCGGCGAGGAAACGAAGCCGATGGCATAGCGGCGGATCGGGAAGTCAGCGGTGGTTGCTGTCGCGGCAACGATCGAGGCCGAACGCGCGCGACCGCTGCCACTCTTCGGGTTGTCCGATGCCTTCGCCGTTTTGTCCGCGCTGCCCGTCGCTGCTTGCTGGCCTGAGATGAGCTGCTGGACCTTGCCCATCGCGGTTGGCGAAAGGTAGAGGCCGGCGCCCGCGAGGCAGGCCGCCGCGATGACTGCAAAGGCGATTTTTCCGCGCATCGACAACAAGCCTTATCACCCGACACGCCGAACCCGGTGGTCTATTCTAGCTCTATTCACGGCGCCTTGCCGCGATTTTCGCCGAATAGATAGGACAAGGCTTTGGCGGAAAAGGGCCAAAACGCGGTATTACGAAGATTTAATGTGCACTGCACAATCGCTGTGCACCCGGCTAACGTGCCGTGGCGGCCCTCGCATCAGGCTGAAAATGACCTCAGCGCAGCATTGGCCAAAGCGTCGCCGCCAACAGCAGACCCATGGCGATGTTGAACCATTTCAGGCGCACGGGATCCGACAGGAAGCCGCGCAGCGCGGTGCCGAACCCGGCCCAGACGGAGACGCTTGGCAGGTTGACGATGGTGAAGGCGATCGAGATCAGCGCCACCGAGACGAACGGATGGTCGGGGTTGGTGTAGACGGCCATGGCGGTTATCGCCATCACCCACGCCTTGGGATTGACCCATTGGAACGCCGCGGCGTCGATGAAGCGCATCGGCCGCGCCTCCGCACCGCTCTTGTCGCTCACCGAGCGTGACACGGCGATCTTCCAGGCGAGGTAGAGCAGGTAGGCGGCGCCAGCGATTTTCAACGCCGTGTGCAGCGCGGGAACCGCCGTCAGCACCGCGCCGAGCCCGAAGCCGACGGCCAGCAGCAGCACCAGGAAGCCAATGCTGATGCCCAGCATGTGCGGAACGGTCCTGACGATGCCGAAATTGACCCCGGACGTCAGCAGCATGAGGTTGTTGGGCCCCGGCGTGATCGAGGTCACGAAGGCATAAACCAAGAGAGCAAGGAACGCGTTGAGAGACATCGTATCCTCCCTAGATATGTCAGCCTTATTGTCCTTTTTTTGCAGGCGCGCGAAAGCCACGGACGGGCGACTGCAGGACCAGAGAGGGGAACTGTAGCAGTGCGAGTGGCGGTTGCCGCGCGCTCACATGCCCTGCGGGCCACGGTTCATCGCCGCCACGCCGGTGCGGCAGATTTCGACGAGGCCGAGCGGCTTCATGATGGCGATGAACTGATCGAGTTTGGAACCCTTGCCGGTGATCTCGAAGATGAAATGCTCGGTATTGGCGTCGATGACGCTGGCCCGGAAGGCATCCGCCAGCCTCAGCGCCTCGACACGCGCGTCGCCGGTGCCGGCGACCTTGACCAGCGCGAGTTCCCGCTCCAGCGGCCGCTCCTGGCCAAGTTCATGCGAGCGCACGGTAAGGTCGACGACGCGGTGCACCGGCACGATACGCTCAAGCTGGTGCTTGATCTGCTCAAGCACATGCGGCGTGCCGCGCGTCACGATGGTGATGCGCGACAAATGCTTCTCGTGCTCCGTCTCGGAGACGGTAAGGCTTTCGATGTTGTAGCCGCGTCCCGAGAAAAGGCCGATGACGCGGGCAAGCACGCCTGGTTCGTTGTCGACCAGCACGGAAAGCGTGTGCGTTTCCGGCTTCTCAGTTTCCTTGGCGATGAAATAGGCGGAGCCGGTCGGCTGGAGCTGTGCGTTCATGACATGACTCTCGATTTCAAACTTTTGCGCTAATTCTCTGTTTCCACACGGCTTCCCGCCGCAGGCTCCAGCAATTCCAGGAAAAGCGCATAGCGGTTTTCCGTCCGGAATTGCGTAAACATTCAGAGCCCTCGGCTACACCAGTTCCCTGCCCTTGGCGTCGATGGCGTTAGCCACCGCTTCGTCCGTCGCCTCGTCGGGCAGGAGCATCTCGTTGTGCGCCTTGCCGGAAGGGATCATCGGGAAGCAGTTGGCTAAAGTCGCCACGCGGCAGTCGAACAGCACCGGCTTCTTCACCGAGATCATTTCGCGGATCGCGTCGTCCAACTCGTCCGGCTTGTCGCAGCGGATGCCGTGGCCGCCATAGGCTTCCGCCAGCTTGACGAAATCCGGCATCGCCTCGGTGTAGGAATGCGACAGCCGGTTGCCGTGCAGCAGCTGCTGCCACTGGCGCACCATGCCCATATACTGGTTGTTGAGGATGAAGATCTTGATCGGTGCCTCGTACTGCACCGCCGAGCTCATCTCCTGCATCGTCATCTGCACCGAAGCGTCGCCGGCGATGTCGATGACCAGCGCGTCCGGATGCGCGATCTGCACGCCGAGCGCCGCCGGCAGGCCGTAGCCCATCGTGCCCAGCCCGCCCGACGTCATCCAGCGGTTGGGCTTGTCGAAATGATAGTGCTGCGCCGCCCACATCTGATGCTGGCCGACCTCGGTGGTGATGTAGGTGTCCATGTCCTTGGTCAACGCATAAAGCCGCTGGATGGCGTATTGCGGCATGATCACGTCGTTGTTCATCTTGTAGGCGAGCGAGTCCCGCGCGCGCCATTTCGCGATCTGCTCCCACCACGGATAGAGCGCCTTCTTGTCGGCCTTGGCGGTCGCCCGCCACAGCCGCACCAGATCCTCCAGCACCCGGCCGACATCGCCCAGGATCGGCACCTCGGCATGGACGTTCTTGTTGATCGAGGACGGATCGATGTCGATGTGGATCTTCTTCGAGTTCGGCGAAAACGCAGTGAGCCGGCCCGTGATGCGGTCGTCGAAGCGCGCGCCGATGCAGATCATCACATCGCAATCATGCATCGCCATATTGGCTTCGTAGGTGCCGTGCATGCCGAGCATGCCGACCCAGTTCTTGCCCGAGGCCGGATAGGCGCCGAGCCCCATCAGCGTCGTGGTGATCGGGAAGCCGGTGAGATCGACCAGCTCGCGCAGCAGGTGGCTGGCTTCCGGACCGGAATTGATGACGCCGCCGCCCGAATAGATGATCGGCTTCTTGGCGCCGGCCATCAGCTCGACGGCAGCTTTGACCTTCTCCAGATCGCCCTGGACCTTCGGCTGGTAGCTGGTGCGCGGCGCCGTCTGCGGCGGCACGTAGATGCCCTTGGCGAACTGCACGTCCTTCGGAATGTCGACCACGACCGGGCCGGGGCGCCCGGTGGTCGCCACATGGAAGGCCTCGTGGATGGTGGCGGCAAGCTCATTGACGTCCTTCACCAGCCAGTTGTGCTTGGTGCAGGGCCGCGTGATGCCGACCGTATCGCATTCCTGGAAGGCGTCGGAGCCGATCAGCGAGGTCGGCACCTGGCCGGTGAGACACACCAGCGGAATGGAATCCATCAGCGCGTCCTGCAGCGGCGTCACCGCATTGGTGGCGCCGGGGCCGGACGTCACCAGGAGCACACCGGCCTTGCCGGTCGAACGCGCATAGCCTTCGGCCGCGTGGCCGGCGCCCTGCTCGTGTCTGACCAGAATGTGCTCGACCTCGTCCTGCTGGAATATCTCGTCATAGATCGGAAGGACCGCACCGCCCGGATAGCCGAAGACGTGCTTGACGCCATTGTCCTTCAGCGCCTGCACCACCATTTCGGCGCCAGTCATTTCACGCCGTTCGTTCTGTCCACTGCTCATCGGTCTGGTCCCGTACTGTTCGCCGTCTGGCGATTTGCTGGTCGTTTAGTTGGATTTTGGGCAATAAAAAAGGCCCCCGAGGGAGCCTGTGGGATGCGCATGGGAGGTTTTCGCCCGGCGGTTACACCGCCTTGCCCACGCGCCAACCTACGAGAATGAGTGCTGTTTTCATGGCCGCGGACAATAAGGGCCAAAGCGCGGACTCGTCAATGGGGTGCCGCGCGAATTCACCCGCCTGTGAAATCGGCGCCGTCGCGCGCTACCATAGTACAGTTGAGCGGGTGCCGCCGAGACACCACTATGCGGTCGCAAAGGACGTTGGCTGCGAGGAGGACGCATGGCTGGCGAACGGGAGCATATCCGCGAGATCGAGCAGGTCCTGTCTGGTGCGCGATCGGCCCGCGACGACATCGTCGTGCAGTCCTGGCTGCGTTGCGTCGACACGCACCGCCTCGATCCTGCCCGGCCAACCGAAGCCTATATTGTTCCCGACACCCAGTTGCGCGAGCACCGCGAGCAATCCGAGCGGCTGATCGCGATTGCCCGCAGCGGCCTAGAGACGCTGTTCAAGCAGGTGGCTGGCCAGAACTACGTCTTGCTGCTGGCCGACGCCAAAGGGGTCACCGTCGATTTTCTCGGCGATCCGCTGTTCATGGACCAGTTGCGCAAGGCCGGGCTCTATCTCGGCTCGGAATGGTCGGAGAGCCGCACCGGAACCTGCGGCGTCGGCTCCTGCATCGTCACCGGCGAGGCAATGACCATTCATCAGACCGACCATTTCGACACCACCCATACGCCGCTTTCCTGCACCGCCGCGCCGATCTTCGACACCAAGGGCGAACTGACCGCCGTGCTCGACATTTCGCTGCTGCGTTCGCCGCAGCCGAAGGGCAGTCAGAACCTCGCGCTGCATCTGGTGACTGCCTCCGCGCGCCGCATCGAGCTCGCCAATCTGATGGCGCAGATGCACTCCGAATGGGTGTTGCGCTTCTCGCGTTCGCCTGAATTCCTCGACGTCGATCCGGAGGCGGCGATCGCGCTCGATGCCTCGGGCCGCATCCTCGGCACGACACGCGGCGCAGCGCTGCTTCTGGCGCAGGCCGGCGGTGTCGACTGGAGGCACTCGCCTTCCCCGATCGGCCAGCCGATCTCGCACTATCTCGACATGGGCATCGACGAACTGCCGAACCTGACGCGGGGGCGTCCGACCGAGGAGCGGCTGGTGTTCGGCCGCAACGGCAGCGCCCTCTTCGCGCACGCCATCGAGCCGCAGCCGCAGAGCATGCGCCGCGCTCCCACTGAAGTGCTGCCGAAGCCGATTGCCGAGCTTTCGGGCGGCGATCCGGCAATGGCGGCAATGCAGGTCAGGGCCGCCAAGCTGGCGCGCACGCCAATTCCGATCCTGATCCATGGCGAGACCGGCTCCGGCAAGGAGGTTCTCGCCCGCGCGATCCATGACAGCTCCGGGCGCATTGGCCCGTTCGTTGCCATCAACTGCGCGGCCATTCCGGAGCATCTGATCGAGAGCGAATTGTTCGGGCACATGGCGGGCGCCTTCACCGGGGCCGCGTCCAGGGGGCGCAAAGGGCTGATCGAGAGCGCCGACGGCGGCACCCTGTTCCTCGACGAGATCGGCGACATGCCCTATGCGCTGCAGTCGCGGCTGTTGAGGGTGATCGCCGAGCGCGAATTGGTCCCGGTCGGCGGCACCGAGCCGCGATCCGTGGACATCAAGGTCATCTCGGCTTCGCACTATGACCTGCGCAAGCTTGTCGCCGAGGGCCGTTTCCGCGAGGATCTGTTCTACCGGCTGAACGCCGCCTCGCTGGCCTTGCCGGCGCTGCGCGAGCGCACCGATTTCGAATGGCTGCTGGACCGGCTGGTGAGCGAGCGCGCACGCCTTGCCGGTCGGCCGGCGAAACTGTCGCCGGCGGCGCGGCTGGTACTGATCCGCCACGGCTGGCCCGGCAACATCCGCGAGCTCGTCAATGCCATCGATCTGGCCGTGGCGCTTTGCGACGATGGCACGATCCAGCCCGCCGACCTGCCCGACTTCGCGATGCCCCATGTGGCGCCATCGGTCCCGCACGCGAAGCTTGTCGCGCTACGGCCGCCCTCGCCCGGTGAAGAGCGAGAGGCGCTATTGAGCGCGCTTGTGGCGGCAGGCTGGAACATCTCCGAGGCCGCGCGCCGCCTTGGGGTCGACCGCACAACGGTGCATCGCCGGATGAAGCGCCTGCGCCTGGAAGCACCGAACTAGCGTTGCAGCGGCTGTGGCGCGTTGTAGCACGCGCAACACCCGGCGCAACAGGCGAGATCCCGAGGGACTTCCCTAACGACTTGATTGCATTGTGATTTATCCCTTGGCGCGGTGGCTGGCACGTCATTTGCAGTTCATTTCGGGACTCTGGCAAGTGGAGGAGAACAAATGCTCGAGAGAACACCCACCACCAGGGCGCAGGCGCTGCTCGACAAATTCGGCAAGGCGCTGGAAGCCGGCGACATCGATGCCGCCGTCAACTGCTTCCAGGCCGACTGCTACTGGCGCGACCTTGTCGCCTTCACCTGGAACCTGAAAACGATGGAGGGTCGCGACCAGATCGGCGACATGCTGCAGGCGACGCTGGCTAATACCAAGCCTATCGGCTGGACGGTGGCCGAAGGCGAAGAAGCGACCGAGGACGGCGGCATCATCACCGCCTGGATCACGTTCGAGACCGGTGTGGCGCGCGGCTTCGGCCTCGTGCGGTTCAAGGGCGACCTGATCTGGACGCTGCTGACCACCATCGCGGAGCTGAAGGGCCATGAGGAGAAGGCGGGCTTCACCCGCCCGCTCGGCGCCAAGCACGGCCACGGCAAGGGCCGCAAGACATGGCGCGAGGAGCGCGACGACGAGATCGCCGAGCTCGGCCATACAAGGCAACCCTATGCCGTCATCATCGGCGGCGGCCAGGGCGGAATTGCTCTTGGCGCCCGGCTGAAGCAGCTCGGCGTGCCGGCCATCATCGTCGAGAAGAACGAGCGCCCGGGCGATTCCTGGCGCAAGCGCTACAAGTCGCTCTGCCTGCACGATCCGGTCTGGTACGATCACCTGCCCTACATCGACTTTCCGAAGAACTGGCCGGTCTTCGCGCCGAAGGACAAGATCGGCGACTGGCTGGAAATGTACACCAAGGTGATGGAGCTGAACTATTGGAGCTCCACCACCGCGAAATCCGCCGCTTACGACGAGAAGACCAAGGAATGGACCGTCGTCGTCGAGCGCGACGGCAAGGAGATCGTGCTGAAGCCGAAGCAGCTGGTGCTGGCGACCGGCATGTCCGGCAAGGCGAACTGGCCGAAATACAAGGGCCAGGACATCTTCAAGGGCGAACAGCAGCACTCCTCGACCCATCCCGGCCCGGACAAATATGTCGGCAAGAAGGTCGTCGTCATCGGCTCCAACAACTCCGCCCACGACATCTGCGCGGCGCTGTGGGAAGCAGGCGCGGATGTGACCATGGTGCAGCGCTCGTCCACGCATATCGTCAAGTCCGACACGCTGATGGATATCGGCCTCGGCGCCCTGTATTCCGAGCAGGCGGTCGAGAACGGCATGACGACGCGCAAAGCGGACATGATCTTCGCCTCCCTGCCCTACCGCGTCCTGCACGAGTTCCAGATTCCGCTCTACGAACAGATGAAGGAGCGCGACGCCAAATTCTACGAGGATCTGGAAAAGGCCGGCTTCATGCTCGACTGGGGCGACGACGGTTCGGGTCTGTTCATGAAATATCTGCGCCGCGGCTCCGGCTACTACATTGACGTCGGCGCCTGCGACCTCGTCATCGACGGCTCCATCAAGCTGAAGAGCGGTCCGTGTGCTGCGGTGCAGGAACTCACCGAGACCGGCGTCAAGTTCGTCGACGGCAGCGAATTGCCGGCCGATCTTGTGATCTATGCCACCGGCTACGGCTCGATGAACGGCTGGGCCGCGGACCTCATCTCGCAGGAAGTGGCGGACAAGGTCGGCAAGGTCTGGGGCCTCGGCTCCAACACCACCAAGGATCCCGGCCCGTGGGAAGGCGAGCAGCGCAACATGTGGAAGCCGACGCAGCAGGAAGCGCTGTGGTTCCACGGCGGCAATCTGCATCAGTCGCGCCACTATTCGCAGTATCTATCGCTGCAACTGAAGGCCAGGCAGGTCGGCCTGCCGACGCCCGTCTACGGGCTGCAGCAGGTGCACCACAAGGCTTGATGCAAAAGGTCGCGTCGAATGGAAGCCCGGTTATGCCGGGCATCCGTTTTATGTCGCCCTTTGGGCCGCGAATTTTTTCACCACCCGCTCGAGCAGCGGCACGTAGTCGCGAAAGGCCCGCGTCCTCATGTTGGCGACCTTGCCGCCTTCGTCCCAGATGCGCACACGCACCGCTTCCTCGTGAAACGGATTGCTGCGGAACTCCGCCACCTCCTCGGCACGCATCGGCCCGCCTTGCAGCGACAGCGTGTGGACCGAAGCCGGCGACAGCTTGCTGAAATAGGTCGGATCCGTGGCGCAGAGATAGCGTTTGGCCGCAACATGCAGCCGCACACATTCGACGATGACCGGCGGAAAGAACGGCGCCAGCACCTCGCCGCCCGCCTCATCATGGTGCTTGTCCTCGACATCGTCGGGCGAATAGGTGCCGAACTCGCTGGTGTAGTGGCCGATGTCGTGCAGCAACGCCGCGGCCACCAGTTCCTCCGGCGCACCGTCCTGTTCGGCAAGCCACGCGCCCTGAAGCATATGCTCCGACATGGTGACGGGCTCGCCGAGATAGGATTCCGCCCCGCGGCGCTCGAAGATATCGGCGATGAACTCGACGATGTTGCCGGTGTTCAATCCCTGCGGGTTCATTCCGCCGCCTCCCTGAAACCGTGCTCGATCGCGGCAAGTGTCGAAAGCAGGCCATCCTTGTCGGCGTAGCAGCCCTGCAGCCAGCGCTTGCCGCTGCCGGAAAACGCCTTGCGCGCATGCATGACGCGAGTGTTATCGACGATGAAGGACTGCCCCGCCTCGAGCTTGAAGGTCACCTCGAAGGAAGGATCCTCGATCAGTTCGGCGAACCGGCGATAGGCGGCGTAGTATGTGTCCATCTCGGCGAACGGCACATCGACGATCGGCGCCAGCGAGCGGTTATTGAATCGGATGCAGATGAGTTCGCCATCGGGTCCGAGCTCGATCATCGGCCGCTTCGACTGCAGCCGAACGCCGGAAGAGCCGGCATATTCGAAGCGCGCCGGATAGGAGCAGAGCAGCCGGAAACCCTCGGGGTTTTCCGTCTGCAGCGCGGCGGCGACCGCAAATCCGTCGACGACGCTGGATTCGCCGCCGTCGACCGTATTCTCGATGCAGGCCAGGATCTGCAGCGTCGGCACCGGATCGCGGTAGGGATTGTCGGTATGCGCCTGCAGGCCGAGATTGGTATAGGCAAGGTTGTTCGGATTGACCTCGGCGCGCACCTCGAACCAGCGCCCGTAATTGGTTTCCCTGATGTAGCCGAAGAGATCGGCCACCTTGCACAATGCCCCGGATTCGGTCGGCAGACCGTCCATGACGGCGAAGCCGTAGGTCCGCACGGCGGCCAGCCATTGCCGCAGAACATTGCTGTCGCGGCTGGCCTCCGCATAGGCCGCGCGCGGCACCGAATTCTGCATGATGGCCTTGGTCCACCGCTGAATGTCGCTACCTGTCCAGCCGGGCTGCCGATCCTCCTGGTGGTCATATGCATGGGCGCGAAGCCAGCTTGCGGGAAAGCTGACGGTCTTGTCTTCCGGGACGAACGCGACTTCCAGCGCTTCGCCCTTGATCGAAGCAGCGCCGATCCGCGCCTCCGCCGGAATGTCGAGAATGGTGATCAGCCGCTGGCCGTTGCCGGCGCTGCGCGTCTTGTCGTCCAGCGCATTGTCGCGCAGCCACATGGCATGGAAGCGGCAGTGCGTTCCGTCCTCCCAGCCGAGTTCGATCGTTCGTCCGTCGTTGGCCAGCGTTGCTCTGGTCAGCATGTTCATGAAGCTCCCATCTTCGATCCCGCCACCGCAGGTACCGGTTGCATGCTGACGTCGCCAAAGGCATAATTCAAATTATCGTTTTTCGGTCAATGGCGTAGAAATTCTGATGGCTAGGAAAACTTTCGACACAATACCTCCTCTCGACTGGCTGCGCAGTTTCGAGGCGGCAGCGCGCCTGTCGAATTTTACCGCCGCGGCCGCAGAGCTCGGCCTCACGCAAGCTGCCGTCAGCCAGCACATCCGCTTTCTGGAAGAACGGCTCAAGACGCGGTTGTTCGCACGCCTGGCACGTGGCGTCGCTCTCTCGCCGGAGGGCGCCGCCTATCTGCCACACATCCAGTCGGCATTCGCGATCATTGGCAACAGCACGAGCGAGCTGTTTGAGCCCCGCGCCGTGCAGACGGTCAGCATCCGCGTTCCGATCTCCTTCGCCCTTCTCGTGCTCGTGCCGGCTCTTGCCGATCTGGCAAAAGCGCTGCCACGGGTCAGGCTCGATCTGGTGACCATCCATCGACCGGCCGATTACGACCAGCCGGGCTCTGCACTCGACATACGCTTTGGCAACGGATCTTTCCCGGCGCGCGAGGCCGACCGGCTGACCGTCGAGCGGCTTGTCCCAGTCGCGGCTCCGCCCCTGGCCAGTGACGCTGATTGGACGTCGTTACCGCTGCTGCTGGTGGCGGGCGCGCGCGAGATGTGGGCGGAATGGTTCGCGGCCGCCGGGCTTGCCGGCCATTCGCGGCGCTCGCACCGCTTCGACAGTTTCGTCGCCGCGATGGACGCGGCGAAGGCCGGCGCCGGAGCGCTGCTGGGCTCGCGGCCGCTGATCGACGCCGCCCTCAAGGACAACGTCCTTGTCAGGCTTTCGGACTTCGAGCTTTCGAGCCCATCGGGCCACTTCCTGACAAGGCCGTCGTCGTCGCGGCTGACCGGCGCCGAGCAGGATTTTCGCCGCTGGCTTTTGTCGCGCGTCTCCACGAGTTCAGGGTAGCGCTTGAACCGGCGCGCCTATCCGCTTCCAGTAGATGAGTGTGCCGGTCAGCCCGCCATGCGGCTTGAGTGCATAGTCCGGAATCTCGCCGGTCAGCGCGAAGCCGAGTTTCTCGTAAAGGCCGGCAGCTCCCTCCTCGCTTGCTGTGTCCAACACCAGCAAGGTGCGTCCCTTCTCGACGGCCAGTTCCTCGGCGGCCCGCATCAGACCCGTCGCGATGCCTTTGCCGCGATGGTCGAGGCGGGTCATCAGCTTGGCGATCTCGGCGCGGTGCGGCTGGTTGGGCGGGCAGTCGAGCAGCAGCGTCACGGTGCCGACAAGCGTCTCGCCGTCCCATGCGCCCAGCACCGCCCTTTCTCCCCGTGCGGCGGCGGCGAGCGATTTGCGCCAGAACTCATGGGCCGCGTCGGGCGACAGCGGATGCATGAAGCTCACCGATCCGCCGGTGGCGACCGTCTCGATCAGCAGATCGGCCAGCATCCCGCTGGTTTTCGCGTCATCGTTCAACGCCATGATTTCAAGGGAGTCCATGTCCATACTCTCCAGGTGGTGAAGTGTCGGGCCGCCGTCATTCGAAATGACTGTTCCGTCGTCGGCGGCGCGCCCTGCGGATTTCCGCGATGCGCTCGGCGTCGTCCTCGCCTGAGGTGGCGCCCGCGCTCCGGGATCTCGAGCGTGTACTCTTCATAGGTGAGGCCAAGCCGCTCGGCCCTTTCCAGCCGCATCAGCATGATTCCGTGGCTCGGCGCCTTCCAGGCTTTGTCGTGGGCGTCGCGCCAGGCGAGAAAGATGTAGGCATCGCCCTTGCCCCAGGGAGGGCCTTCATAATCGTCGATAGGCGGCCCGCCATTGTGCGAGCGTCTCGGTCGGCGTGCCATGCGATCAGCCCCGGACCAGCGCCACCAGATACTCGGCGGCTTCCGGTCCCGGAGCATGGAACGTGCAGTCCGACGGAGCGCCGAGCGCAAGGCAATCGCCCGGCTCGAGCCTGTGCACGACATCGCCTTCGGTGAAGTCGAGGCGGCCGCCGATAAGCCAGATCTGCTGCTTGATGAAAGCATAGGACGCTGCCGGGAAATCGACCTCGGCGCCTGCCGGCAAACTGACCCGGATCAGTTCGAGCGGCATTTGCGTCGCCGGCGACAGGTGCCGTCTCACATAACCCGTCGCCGGATCCTGCCAGACCGGCTGCTCATCCTTGCGGCAGACCCCGCCGCCCTGCATTTCGGCGCGGGCAATCAGCGTCGACAGCGTCATGCCGAAAGCCGACGCTATGCGCACCAAAAGCGCCGCGGTCGGGCTTGTCATGCCGCGCTCCAAGGCGCTCAGCATCGCCTTGGAAACAACCGACCGCTCGGCCAGCTCGGCCAGCGACCATCCTCGCAAATCCCGCTCGGAGCGTATCCGCCTGCCGATGGTGGATGTGATGTCATTCGATATATCAGCCATTCGTCCAATATATCGAAAACTAACCATAGCGAAAGTGGCTATTCGATCGAATTTTCGCGACTACCTTAACAGGCCCTACACCATCCGACCTCACGCGACTTTAACCCCGATTGGATAGGTTTGACCTCGAGGGGAATGGGACAGGTCACCGATGTTTGTTGAACGCGAAGCCTCCGTTGGGGAACCGACCTCGCAGGAGCGCCGCGACGCCCAGCAAAGCGACAAGCGCATTCTGGGCAATGTCGTGCAATGCGACGGCGCGCGCGCCACCATCAGCGCCTATGCCGAGGATGCCGAAGGCACGGTCACCGGCCTGTGGACCGTCGGCAAGATGATTTCCATCAACCTCGGCTCGACGCGCACCGTTGGCCTTGTCTATGCGATCGGCAAGTCTGACCGCGCCTGGAGCAGCGAGGGCCAGAATGCGATCGAGGTCAGCATCGAACTGATCGGCGAGGTGCGCGACGGCGCCGAGTCTGGCGCCAAGCCGGTCTTCGACCGCGGCATCACCACCTATCCGCATATCGGCGCCGTTGCCCATCGCATCCGCAGCCGCGACCTGCAGGCCGTCTACGATCTCGCCGGCCGCCATTCGATCACCATCGGCACGCTGTCCCAGGACGAGGCGATCGACGCCAACATCGCCATCGACGACACGCTGGCGCGCCATTTCGCCGTTGTCGGCACGACCGGCGTCGGCAAATCCACGGCTGTCTCGCTGCTTTTGCGTAAGTCGATCGAGGCCCGGCCCGATCTGCGCGTGCTGATCCTCGACCCACACAATGAGTTTGCCGCCTCGCTTCCGGAACATTGCGTGAAGGTCGATTCCAAGACGCTCGACCTGCCGTTCTGGATGTTCAGGCTGGAGGAATTCGCCGAGGTTCTGTTTCGCGGGCGCGAGACCGTGCCGGAGGAAGTCGACGTCCTGCGCGACCTCATCCCGGCCGCCAAGAACCTCTACCGCAACCCGAGTTCCGGCTCGTATATCAGGCGCGGCAGCGATGCGCTGACGGCGGACACGCCGGTGCCTTACCGCATCGCCGATCTCCTCAAGCAGATCGACGAGCGAATGGGTCTCCTGGAAAGCAAGAACGATCGGCCGACACTGAAGTCGCTGAGGACGCGCATCGAATCGGCCGCGGCCGATCCGCGCTACCGTTTCATGTTCAATTCGCGGCTGATCGAGGACACCATACACGAGACCGTCGGCAACATCTTCCGCGTGCCGAACCACGGGCGTCCGGTAACCTGTTTCGAGATGGCGGGCATGCCGTCCGAGGTCGTCAACTCCGTCTGCTCGGTACTGGCGCGTCTCGCCTTCGACCTTGCGCTCTGGAGCGAGGGCCGGCTGCGGCTGCTTTTGCTATGCGAGGAGGCGCATCGCTACATGCCCGCCGATCCGCGCCTCGGCTTCGCGCCGACCAGGCACGCTTTGTCGCGCATCGCCAAGGAAGGCCGCAAATATGGCTGCTACCTCGGCGTCGTCACCCAGCGTCCGGGTGAGCTCGATCCGACCATCCTGTCACAATGCTCGACCTTCTTCGCCATGCGGCTCGCCAACGAGCAGGACCAGGCGATCATCCGCTCGGCGATCGCCGATTCCTCGGCCTCGACGCTGGCGTTCCTGTCCTCCATGGGCCAGCGCGAAGCCATCGCCTTCGGTGAAGGCGTGGCGACGACCATGCGGCTCAAATTCGAGAAATTGTCCCGCGAATTCATACCGGGAACGGCCAAGCGCGAGCAGACCCTGCCCGCGGAAGCTGGCGACGATGTCGATCTCGCAGGAATTGTCGAGCGGCTGCGCAACGTGCCGAAACCGCAGCAGTCGATAGCGTTCGCCGAGGCCGTCGATGCCGGCCGCCAGGCCGGTGATCCCGACTACCGCAAGCCATCCGCGCCGCGCGTGCAGCCGGACGACGATTTCGACCTGCGCTACGGCCTGAAGCCCTCGACCTTCGGCATGCGCCAGCAGAACGACTGAGCCTGCGGCAGCCTTTCGCCGACCGATAACAGTGCCACTGTAAGGCTTCCAGGCTCCGTTTCACCGGCAGGCATGGGTAAATTCCGTCAGGAAATTCGTCAGGCCGAGTCGACTGGAGTTGCTTTCGAGAACCGGAGCGGAGCGGACAAAAAGTCCGTGAGCACCGGAAGCGCAGAAAGCGGCTCCAGGCGGCCAGCATCACGAATTTAGTGACGGAATTTTAGGCGCAGACGCGGTTGCGGCCCTGCTTCTTCGCCTCGTAGAGCTGCCGGTCCGCGCGGCGATAGAAGTCGTCGGCGCTCTCCTTGCGGTCCCAGACGGCAAGGCCGACGCTGGTGGTGACCTTCAGCCGCACATTGCCCGACAGGATCGACATGTTGGCGATCGCCTTGCGGATTCGCTCGGCGAACCGGGCGAGCAGTTCCGCGTCCATGTTTGGCGTGACCACGGCAAACTCCTCGCCGCCAAGCCTCGCCACCACGTCGTGATAGCGCGTCATGCCGCGCACGCATTGCGCGACGGCCCGCAGAACTTCGTCGCCGACATCATGACCATGCGTGTCGTTGACCTGCTTGAAGTGATCGAGGTCGAGGATCATCAGGCCCACCGGCTTGTCGATGCGGCCGAACTCGTCGAGATATTCCCTTAGCGCGTCGTCGAAGTAGCGGCGGTTCTGCATGCCGGTCAGGCCATCGGTGAGCGCCGCGTGCTCGAGCGTTTGCGAACGGGCGCTCAGTGATACCGTCATGGCGCGCAGCTTGCCTTCTTCCCTCACCTGGCCGCGGATCAGCGGGTAGATGAAGAAGGTCCCGAAGAACAAGGCGGCGGCCAGCAGCGCGCCGGTCACGAACAGCAATTTGTTGAGATAGATGATCCTGTCGAGACGCGACGCGGTGTCGAGATCAGTCGCAATGTCCTGCAATTGGCCATAGGCGTGGAAGGTCACCAGGCCGGCAGCCAGGATCACGAAAATAAAGACGAAAAATGCGGATTCCGCCTTGTGAAAACGCATAACTCCCCGCGGTACTGCGACCCATCGTCGTTATGGCATGCCCAGCCTTACGGACGGTTAACCCGGACAACCGTGGCGGGAAGCTCCATCGAAGATTCCAAGCCTCTGATTGAAATCGCAAAATCCATCAGTCCGGGATTGACGATTCCCCACCCGGGCGGAGCCTTTGCCACTCCGGTCCCAGCTGGTGCCTGAACCAGGTCGTCTGACGCTTGGCATATTGGCGCGTGGCGATCTTGGCGCGCTCGATCGCTTCGGGAAAGCTCATCTCCCCGGCCAACGCGGCCTGCAGCTCTCGAACCCCGATCGCTTTCATCGCCGGCAGGTTCGGAGCAAGATCGAGCGCCATCAACTGCCTGACCTCGTCGAGCGCACCTTTGTCGATCATCTGGTCGAATCGCGCCTCGATGCGCGCCACGAGCTCGCCGCGATCCGGCTCGATCACCAGGAAGCGCGCGCTGTCGCGGTCGATAAGCGGCTGGCCGCGCGCCGCCTGCCAGTCAAGGATCGACCGCCCCGACGCGTCGAGCACCTCCAGCGCCCGCACGATGCGCTGGCCGTCGGTCGGCCTGAGATGCATGGCGACGGCGGAGTCTTCACGCATCAAAATGCGATGCAGCCGTTCGGCCCCTTGTTCCTTGAGCTCGTAGCGCCAGCGCTCGCGCACCGATGGCGGAATGTCGGGCATGTCCGAGATGCCTTCGGCTAAAGCGCGGAAATAGAGCCCGGTGCCGCCGACGAAGACGGCGGGCCGCCCGGACAAAGCGTCTTCCTCGATCAGCCGGGTGACGTCGCGCAGCCAAGCGCCGGTGGAGTAGGCTGTCGAAGGATGCACATGGCCGTAGAGGAAATGCGGCACGCGTGCCATTTCGGCCGCGCTTGGGCGCGCCGTCAGCACGTCGAGTACCGAATAGCCCTGCATGGAATCGGCGTTGACGATGACGCCGCCCTGGCGTTCGGCAAGATCGAGCGCCAGCGCCGACTTGCCGCTGGCGGTCGGCCCAGCTATCAGGATCGCGTTCTTCACGCGGCCTTCGCCCGCCCGTCTGCCGGAATTTTCGATGCCGCTGATCGCCACGCTTGTATCCCGTCCCAAAGACCGCGCAGTGTCGGCCTCACTTGCGAATATGGCCTCGCGTGCAGCCGGCGCAAGCGCCCTTCACTGGCTGGCGGAAGATGTCGCCTGCGATCTGGTTCTGCCGGAGACGCCCGACATCGGCGTATTGACGGCCAATCTGCGCGCGGCATTGGCCTCCGAACCGGTCGACATCGTTGTCCAGCCGGCCGAAGGCAGGAAGAAAAAGATCCTGCTTGCCGATATGGATTCGACCATGATCGACCAGGAATGCATCGACGAGCTCGCCGACGAGATCGGCGTCAAGCAACATGTCGCCGCGATCACGGCGCGGTCGATGAATGGAGAGATCGCGTTCGAGCCCGCCTTGCGCGAGCGCGTCGCCTTGCTGAAGGGCCTCGACACGGCAGTGGTCGACCGCATCATCGCCAAGCGGCTGACGCTGGCCGCCGGCGGCCGCGCGCTGGTGCAGACGATGCGCGCCGGCGGCGCCTGGACGGCACTCGTCTCCGGCGGCTTCGACGTCTTCACCAGCCGCATCGCCGCGCTGCTCGGCTTCCAGGAGAACCGCGCCAACCGACTGATCGAGGCCGACGGCAGGTTCACCGGGACGGTGGCCGAACCGATCCTCGGCCGCGCCGCCAAGGCCGAGGCGCTGCTCGACATTGCGGCAAGGCTTGGCCTGTCGACGGCCGACGCGATTGCTGTGGGCGACGGCGCCAACGACCTCGACATGATCCGCCTGGCAGGCACTGGAGTGGCCCTGCACGCCAAGCCAGCGGTGGCGGAGCAGGCAAGGATCCGCATCGATCATGGCGACCTCACAGCGCTGCTCTACCTCCAAGGCTATCGCCAGGAGGAATTCGTGCAATGAAGCCGATGCGCACCGATCGCCTCATCCTGCGCAACTGGGAGGAGCGCGACCGGGCGCTCTTCCACCGCATCAACTCCGACGAGCGCGTGATGGAGTTCTTCCCATTCCGCCGCGACCGCGCCGCCGCCGATGCCAAGATGGACGAGGTCCGCACCTGGATCGATGAAGACGGTTACGGCTTCGCCGCGGCCGAGATTGCCGCCACGGGCGAGTGCATCGGCTTTGTCGGATTGTCCGGAACGGAGGATGTGGACGTCCTGCCGGCCGGCACGATCGAGATCGGGTGGCGGTTGGCGCCGGAATTCTGGGGCAACGGCTATGTAACCGAGGCGGCCGAAGCCTGGCTCGCTTACGGGTTCGAAACGCTGGAGCTGGGCGAAATCGTTTCCTTCGCCGTCGCTGAAAACCACCGCTCCGTCGCCGTCATGAAACGGCTCGGCATGCGCGTCGATCCGGCCAGCGACTTCGATCATCCTGCCGTGCCGGACAGCCTCCCTCATCTTAAGCGGCACGTCCTCTACAGGCTGTCGCGAGGCGACTGGCAGGCACGGAAAAGGGCGGCTCGCTAGCCGCCCTTTTTGTTGGAGCCCAGTTGGTTGGACGTTTTCCGGACTCAATCCATCCGGATCGTCACGAAGCGCAGCTCGCCGGTCTTCGAGGCCAGCATCAGCAGCGCGTTCTTGCGGCCCTGTTCCTTCAGGGCGCCGATCCGGTCCATGACGTCCTTCGGCGTTCCGACCGATTCCTGCGCGATCTCGGTGATCACCTCGCCGGGCTGGATGCCGCGCTCGGCGGCCGCCGAATCCTTGGCGACGTCGGTGATGACCACGCCCGACACATCGGCCGCGATGCCGAACTTCTGCCGCGTCTGGTCGTTGAGCTCGCCGACGGTCATGCCGAGCACCGAAGCCGTGGACACCGGAGCCGCCTTGTCGCCCTTGTCCTGGTCGGTATTGCCGTTCTCGCCGCTGGCCAGCTTCTCGCCGTCCTCGAGCCGGCCGAGCGTCACCTTCACCGTCTGCTCGACGCCCTTGCGCACGATCACGACGTCGACCGCCTTGCCGACCGGGCTTTCCGCGACCACGCGCGGCAGGTCGCGCATCTCGTGGATGTCCTTGCCGTCGAACTTGATGATGACGTCGCCAGCCTGCACCGAACCATTGTCGACCGGACCGCCCTTGATGACGCCGGCCACCAGCGCGCCCTTGGCCGTCGCCATGCCGAGGCTCTCGGCGATGTCGTCCGTCACCGGCTGGATGCGCACGCCAAGCCAGCCGCGCCGCGTTTCGCCGAACTGGCGAAGCTGGTCGACGACGCCCGCCGCAAGCTGCGAGGGAATGGAGAAGCCGATGCCGATCGAGCCGCCGGACGGCGAGATGATCGCCGTGTTGATGCCGATGACCTCGCCTTCGGCGTTGAACAGCGGGCCGCCGGAATTGCCGCGGTTGATGGCGGCGTCCGTCTGGATGAAGTCGTCATAGGGGCCGGAATTGATGTCGCGGTTGCGCGCCGAGATGATGCCGACCGTGACCGTGCCGCCAAGGCCGAACGGGTTGCCGATCGCCATCACCCAGTCGCCGACGCGCATCTTGGTGGAATCGCCGAATTTCACCGCCGTCAGCTTGTGGCCCTTCGGATCGACCTTCAGCACCGCGACGTCGGTCTTTGTATCGGTGCCGACAAGCGTCGCCTTCAGCGTCACGCCGTCGGAGAAATTGACCTCGATGTCGTCGGCATCGGCGATCACGTGGTTGTTGGTCACCACTATGCCCTGCTCGGCGTCGACGACGAAGCCGGAGCCCAGCGACTGCACCTTCTGCCCGCCGCCGCCCTTGTCGCCGCCACGGTTCTTGAAGAAGTCGTCGAAGAAATCCTGGAAGGGCGAACCTTCGGGGAGTTGCGGCATCGGAACTGCGCCCGGCCCTTCCGTGCCTTTCACCGTTTGCGAGGTCGAGATGTTGACCACCGCGCCGAGCAGGCGTTCGGCGAGATCGGCGACGGAAGGCGGCCCGTCGGAAGCGATCGTGGGCGTGACGAAAGACGGGACGGCAACCATGCCGACGACGAATGCGGTGGCGCCGGCGAAAAGCGTGCGCCGCGCCGCGCGCAACAGGGTGTCGGATATCATCGTGGCCTCCCGGCGTTTTTAGAAAAGGAAAAGCGCATCCGCAAAGGCGCCTGTCCAATTCATGTTGGCAAGAAATAAGGCACGTTTGCGGCTATAGCTATCGGCGGAAGATAAATCGTCAATCACTTCGGCACCATGGAATTTCATCAGCCACGGACCAACCAGACGATCCCGACGCCGACGGCGATCGCAACCAGTCCGCCGATCCGCAGCACATTCTCAGGCGTCGCCAGGCCAGAGCTGGAAACCCGCCATAGACCAGCCCCTCGATGACGAGGACCAGGCCGATTGCCGCAAGGAAATCCTGCACCGCCCGCTACTGGGCGGTGCTGGGTTGTGTCGCAGGCGCGGCAGGTGCCGTCGCAGGCGCGGCAGGTGCCGCAGGCGCCGGTTGCGGTGCCCCCAGTTGCGTTGCCGGTCCGGGGGCGGGCTTGCTGTCCGGATCGCGGAAGTAACGGAAGAACTCGGACTCGGGCGACAGCACCATCGTCGTTCCGGTATTGTCCAACGCGGCACCATAGGCATTCATCGAGCGGTAGAAATCGAAGAAGGCCGGGTCCCGCTTGTAGGCGTCAGCAAAGGTCGCGCTGCGCTGCGCCTCGCCCTCGCCACGCAGGATTTCCGATTCCTTCTGCGCCTCGGCGATGATCTCGACGACCTCGCGGTCGGCCCTGGCCTTGATGCGTTGCGCCGCCTCGTTGCCGCGCGCTCTCAGCCGCTCGGCTTCCGCCAGGCGTTCGGCCTTCATGCGGTCGTAGGTCTGCTGCGATACTTCCGCGGTCAGATCAGTCCGGCGGATGCGCACATCCTCGATGTCGAGGCCGAGCGACGTCGCATCCGGACGGAGCTGGTCACGCACCTCACGCATCATGACACCACGTTCTTCGGAAAGTGCCGCCTCGAAGTCGCGCAGACCGTAGACGCGGCGGAGCGCCGCATCGAGGCGCGTCCTCAACCGAGCTTCGGCGAGTTCCACCTGTCCGGACACGGCCGCTCGGAAGGTGCGCGGATCCGAGATGCGGTAGGCGATGAATGCGTCGACCTCGTAGAACTTGCCGCCGGAGACCTGGACCCGGATGTTGTCGAGGTCGAAGCGCATCACTCTCTTCTCGACCATTTGCACGCTATCGGCGTCGAAGAAGGCGAACGGTGCCTTGAAGTAGACGCCCGGCTCACTCTTGACGTCGATGATCTCACCGAATCTCAGCACGATCGCTTGCTGGCCCGCACTGACCACGAAGACCGAGGAATAGAGGAGGAACAGGAGAACGGCCGCGATGACGGCGATGATGGGAAGACGGTTGGCCATCACTGGTTACCTCCCAGCGCCGGCGCCGGCGGCGCCTTCGGCTGCAGTGCAGGCAACGGCAGATAGGGAAGCACACCCTGGCCGTTGCCCTGCTCGACGACGACCTTGTTCGAGTCCTTCAGGATCCTCTCCATCGTTTCCAGATAAAGGCGCTTGCGCGTGACGTCGGGCGCCTTGGCATATTCGTTGTAGACGGAGATGAAGCGCTGCGCCTCACCTTCGGCTTCCTGCACGACGCGGTTCTTGTAAGCGGCGGCATCCTCGCGGACCTGAGCCGCCTGGCCGCGCGCTTGGCCGAGCTTCTGGTTGGAATACTGGTTGGCCTGCTCGACGAACTTGTCCTCGTCCTGCTCGGCGCGCTGCACCTCATCGAAGGCATCGGCGACCTCGCGTGGCGGTGCTGCATCCTCGATGGAGATCGCGTTGACCTGGAGGCCCGTCTTGTAGCCGTCGAGCGTGTTCTGGATGATCTCACGCACCGAAGTGGCGATACCCTGGCGATCGTCGCGGAAAATATCCTGCGCCGGGCGCCGGCCGACGACCTCGCGCATGGCGCTTTCGGCCACTTGCGTCAGCATGCCATCGGGATCGGAGACATCGAAGAGGTAGGCCCTTGGATCGGAAACCTGATAGGCGACCGAGAACTGCACGTTGACGATGTTCTGGTCGCCGGAGAGCATCAGCCCGGAACCGCTGCTCGATCCGCCGCCGATGCTGACAAGCTGCTCGGAAATCTTGGCCGTCTCGACCGTTTCGATCGGCCACCAGTGGAAATGCAGGCCGGGCTGCGAAAGCTCCGTCTTCGGCTTGCCGAAGCGCAATTCGACCGCAACCTCGTCAGGCTGCACGGTATAGATTGCCTTGAAGGCCCAAAGCACGACCAGAGCGAGCGCGATCAGCCCGAGGACCGCCGGGCTGGCGCCGCCGCCGCCCGGAAGAGCGCGCCGCAGCCTGTCCTGGCCGCGGCGGATAATGTCCTCGAGATCGGGAGGCGAACCCGGCGGGCCGCTCGGGCCTTTCGGTCCCTGCCCCCAGGGCCCCTGATTGCCGCCGCCGCCCCATGGGCCGCCGCCACCGCTCTTGTCGTTCCAGGGCATGAATGTCCTTTCGCTTCGGTTCCCTCGGGCCTTGCGGCGCAATCCTAGCGCATGACCCCGAAAACCGGTACCGGTTTTCGGAAAGGAATCATGCGCCAAATCAAAGTTTTACAGCGGCCTTTTGCGGGTCCGGTTGGACGCGCGGCGCTGTACTGTCGTTCTTCTATAGGGACGCCGTGACGCGCTTTCAACGCGGTCTGCCGCCCGCGCCGTCCGATTTGGGCCGGCAGCGACCCTTTGTCCTCGTCACTGGCCGTCGCCGCGACGCTCATAGACGGTATAGCGCGTCGCGTGGCTGTCCTTTTCGCCCGCCGGGAAATCCTCGGAACGCACGATCCGCCAGATCGCCGGGTCGATCGGCGGAAAATGAGCGTCGCCATCGACCGCGGCCAGCACATGGGTGACATGGAGACGATCGGCGAGCGGCAAGGCCTGGGCATAGATCTCGCCGCCGCCGACCACGCAGATCTCCTCGGCGCCCGCCATGCAGCGGCCGCGCACCTTGGCCAGCGTAATCGCCTCGTCGAGCGAATGGGCGACTTCGATGCCCTCGGCGCGCCAGTCTCTGGCGCGCGTCACCACGATGTTGAGCCTGCCGGGCAGCGGCCGGCCGATGCCCTCATAAGTCTTGCGGCCCATGATGATCGGCTTGCCCATCGTGTCGGCCTTGAAGCGCTTCAGATCGCTGGAAAGCCGCCACGGCAGCCCGCCTTCGCGTCCGATCACGCCGTTCTCGGCAATGGCGACGTAGATCGCGATATCCATCAGCCGCCGTTCCCGCCATTGTCCGACGGCTCGAGCAGCAGGATGTTGATATCGTGCTCAGGATAAAAATCCTTGGCCGTCATCTCGAATGTCGTCGGGCCAACCTTGCGGACGTTGTCGCCGCAGAACGAAACCAGATTCTTGGGGCTACCCTTGTCGATGGTTAGCTTGAAATTGCCGATGCTGCCCGACGCCCAGTTTCCGCCCGTGGTGAGGATGTAAGCGATGCGGCTCTCGAAATATTTCGGATAGCCGTCGGGATTTTCCTTCGCTGCCTTGCGCACCGCGTTCTCGAACGCGCCGTCGATGCAGTAGCGGGTCTTGTAGGTGTCGTACTGCCCCTGGAACTTGCCGTCGTAATAGAAGCTGACCGATGACGTGCCGCCGACGCTGGGCTTATAGCGGTGCGAGACATGGACTTCCTTGTTGGCCGGGAAGGTCGAGCGCCACCAATAAGTCGAGCGCAATTGCCAGAACGGCGCGTAGGCGGTTTGCATGCCCGACCCGTCATCGGCAGTGTCCTCGATAATGATGCCGCGGTTTTCCCAATCCTCGGCGACATCCTTAGGCAGTTTCGCCAGAGCCGCCTTGGCCGCATCGCCGAACGGATAGAGCGGCACGTTCTGCGCCTTGAGGTCGGCCGTGATGTCGATGCCCAGCGCAAACGCCTTCTGTTCGAGCTGCGGCTTCGCGTCGACGCCGTCGATCGTCACCTCGAAGCCTAGGAAATTGTCGCTCTGCGCTTCCGGGAGCGCCGGCATCTCGTTTGGATCGCCCTCGATGTCCGGCATCGGGAAGGCAACGATGGCGCTGACGTCCTTGTCGGTGTTGTTGCGGAAGACGTAGTCGACGGTCACCTTCTCAGGCGAGATGAAAAGGTTCTCGCTTTCCATGGCGACGGCGTCGCTGCGCGACAGGATCAGGCCGCCGGTACCCAGTTCGGCGACGGAATCGTTGGCGAAGGCCGGTGCGGCCAAAAACGCCAACGCTGCGGTGAGGATGGTGCGGAACATGAATCCCCTCTCGACCGGGATCACCCCGGTATGCGCTTTCATCTAGAGCAATTCCACGAAAAGTAGCTAGAGCAGTTCAGCGTTTCTGCCAAACGATGGACTGCTGTTGCCCGCTTCAAAGGCCTTTACGTTCTGGTTGCCCAAGCCGTCTGGACACCGGCCGTCCGATCGGGCAGGAGAAGCGCTCATGCGCAACCTTCTCGTCATCGGCATCGGCGCCGGCAATCCCGATCACATGACGGTCCAGGCCATCAACGGCCTGAACCGCGCCGACGTGCTGTTCATTCCCGACAAGGGCGCGAGCAAGAACGATCTCGCCGAACTTCGCCGGCAGATCTGCGACCGCTTCGTCACCAACCCGCAATCGCGCCGCGTCGAGTTCGACGTGCCGGTTCGCGCCGAGCCGGCATCGTCCTATCGCGTGACGGTCGACGACTGGCACGAGGCGATCGCCGAGATCTATGAGCGGCTGATCCGCGACGAGCTTGCCGAGGATGGCTGCGGCGCCTTCCTGATCTGGGGCGATCCTTCGCTCTATGACAGCGCGCTGCGCATCCTGGAGCGCGTGTGCCGCAGAGGCAATGTCGGTTTCGAGCTCGAGGTCATTCCGGGCATCACCGCGATCCAGGCGCTGGCCGCGAGCCACGCGACAGCGCTCAACCGCATTGGCGATTCGATCCTGGTCACCACCGGACGCAGGCTGACTGAAGAAGGGCTGCCGGCAAACGCCGGAAGCACGGTTGTCATGCTCGACGGCAAATGCGCCTTCAACACGCTGGCCGATCAGGATGTCTTCATCCAATGGGGCGCCTATCTCGGCACGCCGGACGAGATCATCCTCTCCGGCCGGCTCGGCGATGTAGGCGCCGAGATCGAGAAGGTCCGCGAGGAAGCCAGGCGGAAAAAAGGCTGGATCATGGACACCTACCTGCTGAGGAAGCCAGGGGAGTAGGAAATAGGCAGTAGGGAATAGGCAGTGGGCCATTAGGACGATCGGAAGTTGTCGATTTCGTGCGCGTCGAGCAACAACTCTAGGACATCACAGCCTACTGCCTACTGCCTACCCGGCGTCGATCTCCGCTTGCAAAGCCTGCATATGCACCGCGGCCGCGGAAGCGGCGGCGCGCTCTATGGCCCTGAAGCGACTGACGACGGCGAGGCCTACCGCGGTCAATTGCGCGCCGCCGCCTTTCCGGCCACCGGTCTGCGCCGCAACGAGCGGCTTGCCGAACACCCGGTTCATGTCCTCGACAAGATCCCAGGCATGCTTGTACGACATCTCCATGCCGCGCGCCGCGGCCGAGATCGAACCGAAAGCGGCGATCTGTTCCAGCAACTCGATCTTACCCGGACCAATTCGTCCGTCGGGATCGAGATTTATCCGCAGGCTCAGCGATGGCATCTCTTGTCCTCCGCGATCACGTCGAGATTACCCCCTCCGCCGCCATATCGCTATTCCAAACCAACATAGCGATATTGCCCTTTCGTCAACCGTCGGCCTCTACCGGCAATCCGGGCGCGGTCGTCGCACTGTCGAAGCTCACCGTCTTGATCACCGCGAAGACCTTGCGGCCGAGCGCGAGGCGAAGGGTGTGTTTCGACTGTTCGGTGATGCGCGCCAGGACGATTGCGCCGTTGCAGTCGATGGCGATCTCCACCGTCGGGCCGACGCCCGGCCTGACTGCGGCGATCGTTCCCGCCAATATGTTGAGCGCGCTGAGGCCCGCCGGCCGTTCAGTCGCGATCATGACGTCGCGAGCGCGGATGCGGAGCCGCACCAGAGCCCCCGCCGGCCGTGGGAGGCGTGGCACGCGGATATCGCCGGCCGGCGAGCCGAGCACAGTCATGCCGAAAGCCTCGTCGTGACGCAGCACCCTGGTGTCGAGCACCGCGCCGCCCTCGCCGCGCTCCTCCGCCGGCAAAAGGTCGAGCCGCTGCATGATCGCCTCGGTCGGGCCGAAAGCCGCGACCTTGCCTTGCGAGAGCACCACCACGTCACTCGCCAGCCGCGCCACTTCGGCGACGGAATGACTGACATAGACGATCGGGATCTTCGTCTCGTCACGCAGCCGCTCGATATAGGGCAGGATCTCGGCCTTGCGCGCCTCGTCGAGCGAGGCAAGCGGCTCGTCCATCAACAGCAGTTTCGGGCTGGCAAGCAGCGCACGCCCGATCGCCACGCGCTGCTTTTCGCCACCTGACAATCTCGCCGGCCGCCGGTCGAGCAGAGGACCGATGCCGAGCAGGTCGACCACGGCGTCGATATTGGCGTAGCGTTCGGTAGCCGGCGTAAACCAGCGGCCATAGCGCAGATTGCCGGCGACGCTCATATGCGGGAAGAGCCGCGCGTCCTGGAACACCATGCCGATCCGCCGCTTGTGCATCGGCACGAACACGCTGGCGGCGGTGTCGACCAGCACGCGGCCGTCGATCGCAATCCGCCCTTTTTGCGGCCGGATCAGTCCGGCCATCAGGTTGATCAGCGTCGACTTGCCCGAACCCGAAGGCCCGAACAGCGCCGTCAGCCGGCCGGCGCTTTCGAAATTCGCTTCGATGGCGAAATCGCCGAGGCGATGATTGATGTCGACCGAGAGCGTCATTCGATGTCCATCCGCCGGCCGATCCGCCGCGCAAGGACCTCGGAGGCCACCAGCGCGACCATGGAGATGACGATCGAAATCAGCGTCAGTCTCAGCGCGCCCGCATCACCGCCCGGCACCTGCGTGAAGGTGTAGATCGCCGAGGGCAGCGTCTGCGTCTCGTTGGGGATGTTGGAGACGAAGGTGATGGTGGCGCCGAACTCGCCCATTGCCTTGGCGAAGGAGAGGATCGCGCCGGCGATCAGCCCGGGCAGGATCAACGGCAGAGTGATGGTGGCGAACACCCAGAGCGGATTGGCGCCGAGCGTGCCGGCCGCGGCCTCCATCTTGCGGTCGACCGCCTCGATCGACAGCCGGATCGCTCGTACCATCAGCGGAAAACCCATGACGCCGCAAGCGAGCGCCGCGCCCGTCCAGCGGAACGAAAAGACGATGCCGAAATGTTCGACCAGGAAAGAGCCGGCAGGTCCACGCCTGCCGAAGGTAAGCAGGAGCAGATAGCCGGTCACCACCGGCGGCAGGATCAGCGGCAGATGCACCAATCCGTTGAGCAGGGTCTTGCCCCAGAACTGCCCCCGGGCCAGCACCAGCGCGATCAGGATGCCCGGCGGCAGGCTTGCGATCATCGCCACCGTCGCCACCTTGATCGACAGCCGGACCGCATTCCATTCATCGGGAGTGAGGTCCAGCAGCCAGTTCATATGCGGTGTAAGGTCTCTCTCAGTTGCTCGGCGCGAGCACCGTAAAACCCTGTTCCTTGAAGAGCGCGGCGGCCTTGGCCGACTCGACGCACTTCAGGAAGGCAGCCGTATCCTTGTCCTTCGAATCCGCCGTCTGGGCAATCGGGTAGATGATCGGCGGGTGCGAATCCTCGGGGAAGGTTCCGACGACCTTCACGCCCTTCTCGGCATGCGCGTCGGTAGCGTAGACGATGCCGAGGACGGCCTCGCCAGTCGACACCAGCTTCAGCGCGGCGCGGACATTCTCGGCCTGCGCGACCTTGCCTTCGACGGAGGACCAGACGCCCAGCGATTCCAGCGCCGCCTTGCCGTATTTGCCGGCCGGCACCGCCTTGACGTCGCCGATTGCGAGCCTGCCATCGCCGATAAGCTTGGCGAGATCGAAACCCTTTTCCACCTTGGCTTCGACCTTGGAATCCCTCGGCGCCACCAGCACGATCTGGTTGCCGAGCAGCTTCACTTCGGTGTCCGTCTTGGTCAGCTTCTTGTCGGAAAGATATTTCATCCAGTCGAGATCGGCCGAGACGAAAACGTCTGCCGGCGCACCGCCCTCGATCTGCTTGGCGAGCGCCGAGCTTGCCGCATAGGAAATGGTCGCCGCTTCGCCAACTTCAGGCTCGCAGGCCTTGTTGACCGCATCGAGCGCGTCCTTGAGGCTCGCCGCAGCGAACACGACCACCTTGTCGTCGGCGCGAGCCGTCGGCACGGCCGCGATCAAGAGCGCCGTCAGCCCGCTGACCGCGACCGCCTTCAATCCAAAACCCTTGCCCGTCATGAAACCTCTCCCTGTCTTGAAAATTCGTTCTGCCTAATGCCTTCGATCGATATATCCGGATGAACATAACAAGGGAAGGCTTTTTACCTTCAGCACCATTGTATAGCTGGGTCCTCCCAGCCTACGATGAAGCCTATCCGATACAGCGCAGGCCAAGGAGAGGCAGATGAAGATCAGCGCCCGCAACATCCTCAAGGGCAAGGTCGTCGAGATCATCAAGGGCGCGACCACCTCGCATGTCAGGATCGACATCGGCGGCGGGGCGATCGTCACCGCTTCGATCACCAACGAGGCCGTCGCCGACCTGCAGCTCGAAAAAGGCAAGCAGGCCTATGCGGTGATCAAGGCGTCCGACGTCGTGGTCGGCATCGACTGACAGAACTGCGTTTCACCATCCAAGCGCCGGGAGCGCCTGGTATCAGACCGCGATCGGCGCCTTGATGCTGGCATCGGCGAAATAGTTTTCGAGGCGGAAATCCTCGAAGCGGAAGGCAAAAAGGTCCTTCACGTCCGGGTTGATCCACATCGTCGGCAGCGGCTTCGGCGTGCGCCGCAGCTGCTCGCGCGCCTGCTCGAAATGGTTCGAATAAAGATGCGCGTCGCCGAGCGTGTGGACGAAGTCGCCGGGCTTCAGACCGGTCACCTGTGCCACCATCAGCGTCAGCAACGCATAGGACGCGATGTTGAACGGCACGCCGAGGAAGATATCGCCCGAGCGCTGGTAGAGCTGGCAAGAGAGCCGGCCCTCCGAGACGTAGAACTGGAACAGGCAGTGGCAGGGCGGCAGCGCCATCGCTTCCACTTCGGCCGGGTTCCAGGTCGAAACGATCAGCCGTCGCGAATTGGGATTCTTGCGTATCTCCTTGAGAAGGCCAGCAATCTGGTCGATCTCGCCGCCATGCCCGTCCGGCCACGAGCGCCACTGCTTGCCGTAGACAGGGCCGAGATCGCCGTTCTCGTCGGCCCATTCGTCCCAGATGGTGACGCCGTTGTCGTTGAGATATTTGATGTTGGTGTCGCCCGCCAGGAACCACAGCAGCTCGTGGATGATCGACTTCAGATGCAGCTTCTTGGTGGTGGTGACCGGGAAGCCGCGCGAAAGGTCGAAGCGCATCTGGTAGCCGAACACCGAGCGCGTGCCGGTGCCGGTGCGGTCGCCCCGGTTGGCGCCGTTTTCCAGCACGTGCTTCAATAGGTCGAGATATTGGCGCATAGGATTCGCCTCGATTCGGGTGACATGCGATCATAGCCGACTGGCCGTCGGTCGAACACCGCAAACCCGTCACAGATATGGATCGTGCGCCAGAAAGTCCGCGGGCCGGCACGATGCGGAGCCGGCTGCCGACGGCTGTGCCTCAGAGGGAACCCAGTTTGCCCAGATCCTTGGCGACCAGGTAATAGAAGGTAACGCGGCTCTTGGTGTTGTCGGCGGCCATCGCCTTGCAGACCTTCTCAATCGAGGCGTCTGCCTTCTTGGCGTCCGCGACGCCGAGCTTCTTGCCGGCCCAATTCTCCCGGACGCGCTCGAGCTCCTTCGGGTCCGTGCAGGAGACCAGCGAGGAATCGCGGTTCCTGAGCGCGATGCCCAGATGCTTGACGATCTTCTCGACGGCGTCGGCGCTGGCGCCGGCATCGTACTTCTTCACATCCGCAAGATAGTCGGCCATCGAAATTCCCCTCGTCGGCGCCACGGATCCGATCGATGAGGCTTGTGGCGCGCCGCGCAACTTGTGCGCTAGGTCAGAGATTCCTCATCGCCGGCGGAGCTTCGATTGAGTAAGCGCGCAAGTCAACCCTTGGCTGTCGAGTTTGGCACCGGGGACAAGTGCCGGTTTGGCCTTTCATTTTCCATGATCGGTCCCTATATTCACTTCGTCGGCTTGACCGACTATGGCGATAAACAGGCGATGAAATAAGCCGTTCGGACCCGGGGGCGGTACCCGGCGCCTCCACCAAAAACTGCTCTGGATGACGGAGCGGCTTTTGCTGGGGGCGAAATAGGATCGACGAAGGTGTAAAGATCGTACTTTTGCCCGGCATTGTACCACCGTCATCGGGCTAAACTTATAGTTGCCAACGACAACTATGCGGAAGCTCGTCTCGCTGCTTAATGCAGTGCGAACGCTTCAAATCAAGCCCTAGGGGTTCGCACTTCTAGGCGGGGTTCGGAGGTACCTGGCAACAGAAACCTCCACCTTCTCCCCTTTTCTTCTTTCCCACTGAACGGCCAAGGTCCGGCGCGCATGCGTCGTCCTGCCTTGCCGTCCATCATCCATGGACAAGTCATGCAAAACGACTCCGATCGATTCTTCGTGCTGACCGGCGGTCCCGGCTCCGGCAAGACCACGCTCATCGAAGCGCTGAAGGCCATGGGCTTCGCGACGGCGCCCGAGGCGGGACGCGTCATCCGCGATCAGATGGCGATCGGCGGCCCTGCCCTTCCGTGGCAGGACCAGGCGCTCTTTGCCGAGCTGATGCTGTCATGGGAGCTGCGCTCCTGGCGCGCCGCGCATGCTAAGCCCGGCCCCGTTTTCTTTGATCGCGGCGTGCCGGACGTGATCGGCTATCTCAGGCTCTGCAGCCTGCCGGTGCCTGACCGCATCAAAAACGCGGCGGCCAAATTCCGCTATGCCCGCCGCGTCTTCATCGCGCCGCCATGGCCGAAGATCTTCACTCAGGACGAGGAGAGGAAACAGACACTCGACGAAGCCGAGCGCACCTTCCAATCGGTGGCCGAGGCCTACGCCGAACTCGGCTACAACCTTGTGCCCTTGCCCCTTACGTCGGTCGAGGAGCGTGTGCGCTTCGTCCTCGACGCGACGGATTGTTGCGGACACGGAAAAAGCCGGGCAAGCCCGGCCTTTTCCGATCTTTCGTGAGTTCTTACTCCGCCGGCGCTTCGACCGCTTCCCGCGTGCGGCCGAGAGTCACCTTGGCCAGCGTGAACGAAATCACCGCGCAAAGCGTGATGCCGGCAACCATCGGCAGCGGCGTGCCGTCGAAGAAGAGGCCCGCTACGCCCATGGCCAACGCACCTATGGCGAAGTGCAGCGTGCCCATCAACGCCGAGGCGGTGCCGGCGATCTCGCCATGCTCTTCCATGGCCAGCACGGAAGTGGTCGGGATGACCAAGCCGAGGAAACCGTAGCCAACGAAGAGCAGCGCCGCCATCACGTCGAGCCGGTCGACGCCGGAAGCCATGATCGCGAACAGCGCCACCATCACCGTGGCGTAGCCGGTCACCGCCACCCAGACGACCCGCTTCAAACCAAAGCGGTCCGCCAGCATTCCGGTCAACTGCGACATGCCGATGAAGGCGACCGCGTTGATCGAGAAGAAGACGCTGTAGACCGACGGCGACAGGCCGTAGTGGTCGATCAGGATGAAGGACGAGCTCGACAGATAGACGAAGAAGCTCGCAATGCCGAAGCCGGCGATCGCCACCAGGCCGAGGAAGTTGCGGTCACCCATCAGGTAGCGGTAACCCGCCAGCGCCGTGCCGAAAGACGAGTTGGCGCGCTCCTCCACCGACCGCGTCTCTTTCAGCGAAGTCGCGAGCAGGATGGTGGCTAAAGCCGCGGCACCCGTCACGGTCCAGAAGACTGCGCGCCAGCCAAAACTCTCGATGATCTGGCTGCCGGTCAGCGGCGCCAGGATCGGCGAGACCGAGAACACCAGCATCAGGAGCGACATCAGCTTTGCGGCCTCGTTGCCGGTGTGCAGGTCGCGCACGATGGCGCGCGGAATGGCCATGCCGGCGCTGGCGCCGAGCCCCTGCAGAAAGCGGAAGGCGATCAACCATTCGATGGAGGGCGCCATGGCCGAGCCGACGCCGCCGACCATGAACAGCGCGAGGCCGGCATAAAGCGGCAGCTTGCGCCCGACCATGTCGGAGATCGGGCCGACGACGATCTGGCCGAAGCCCATCGACAGGAAGAAGATCAAGAGGCTCATCTGCACGGCAGCCGTGCCAGCGTGCAGATCCTCACCGATCGAGGGCAGCGCGGGAAGATACATATCGATCGCGAAGGGGCCGATTGCGGACAACAAGCCGAGCACGACCGCGATGCGGAGGAATTTGGGACTCATGATAGGGCTTCTTTCGAATCTGGTTGGCGCCGCGAAGATCGGCGTCTACCCCAGGACGTTCCATCCCGTGGAAATCCGACATCTGAGGGCGAGTTCATTCGCCTCTAGAGCGAATTCATTCGTCTCTCGGGGAGCGGACTTCCCTTTGTTGTGTCCACAAATTTAGACAGGCTTGTCCAATTCGTCAATCACCACTATATAGATTTTTATGAAGCCCGGCGTTTCTCCTGACACTTTCCCGCCACGCAGCCATGAGGCCAAGCGCACATCGGTGGTCGATGCGGCCGCTTCGGTTTTTTGCCGGGAAGGCTATGCCGGCGCCAATATCGACCTGATCGCGGCCGAGGCCGGCGTCTCGCGCCAGACCGTCTACAATCACCATGGCGACAAGGAAAAGCTCTTCATGGCGGTCGTGCGCGACCTGACGGAACGCTGCAATGCCGGCATATTCGCCACCATCGCCACCTTCCCCGATCAGCCCGCCGACCTCGAATCCGATCTTGTCGCCTTCGCGGTGCGCATGAACCGCAACTGCATCTGCAACCGCGACGGCCGCTTCCTGCGCAAGCTGATCCAGGCCGAGGGCGAGCGTTATCCGGAGCTTTTTGCCGAGTGGCGCGAACAGGGGCCGGGCCGCACCTGGTCGGCGCTTGCCGCCCGCTTCGCGCGGCTTGCCTATGCCGGGCACCTGTCGATCGACGATCCGGACGTGGCGGCGCGCCAGTTCCTCGCGCTTGTCAACGCCGAGCTGCAGATAACCTTCATGCTCGGCGGCATGCCGACCGAAGAGGAAGTGCTGCGCTCGGCCACCAACGGTGTGCGCACCTTCCTCCGCGCTTTCGGCTCGCGGAAAACAACCTCCGTCAGGCAGGCCGCCCTCACCCACGCCTGAGCGATCAAATCGCCGCCACCCCCTCTTGGCCTCGGCGTTGGGCGCCTATATGCGGTTTACGCCGCGCTCAAGCTTGATTACAGCTATGCGGACGATTCAACGGAACCCGACCGTCACATGGCCGACGACCACATCCGCTACGACATTCTGGCCCAGGAGGCATTGCGCGGCGTCATGCGCAAGGTCCTGGCCGAGGTCGCGCGCACAGGCCTTCCGGGCAACCATCATTTCTTCATCACCTTCCTGACCGGCGCGCCTGGCGTGCGCATTTCCTCGCGGCTGCGCGAGCGTTATCCGGAGCAGATGACCATCGTCATCCAGTTCCAGTACTGGGACCTGAAGGTGACGGATGCCGGTTTCGAGGTGGGGCTCTCCTTCTCCGACGTGCCTGAAAAGCTCGAGATCCCCTTCTCCGCCGTGCGCGGTTTCTACGATCCTTCGGTGAATTTCGAGCTCGAATTCGACGTCAAGGCGGACAATGCCGCGGAAGACGACGACGCAGCGCCGGCCCCGGAGCTGCCGATTGCCGTCGTGGCCGAAAAGAAACCGGAATCGAAGAAAAAGACCACCGAGGCCGAGAAGAAGCCGGCCGTCGCCGATACCGGCGGCAAGAGCGCCGAGGTGGTTTCGCTCGACGCTTTTCGCAAGAAGTGAGCCGGGAGAATGGGCGAAGTCGTCAATCTCCGCCGGGCCCGCAAACAGAAAGCGCGCATCGAGAAGGAACGCCTGGCCGGCGAGAACCGGGCATTGCACGGCCGCTCCAAGGCCGAGCGCGAGCGTGACTGGCTGACGTCCGACAGGACGGAAAAATTCATGGACGGCCATCGCCGCGAGAAGCCCGGCGATCCGGACGGACGCTGAGCGCCTCCGATGGCCGCGGTCGAAAAGCGCTCGGTGACGATCCGCGGCCACCGCACTAGTTTTTCCTTGGAGCAACCTTTCTACGATGACCTCGTCACGATCGCGGCGCAGCGCTCGATTTCGCTGGCGGCCCTTGTTGCCGAGATCGACGAAACGCGAACACGCGACGCGAACCTCTCCTCCGCGCTGAGGCTCTACGTGCTGGCCTGGGCAAAGCGCGGCGGCAAGTCGCCTTGACCGGCCTCAGACCGGGTCGCCGACGCTTTGCTGCGTCTTGCGTTTGGCGCCGAAGCTGAGCAGGGCCGAACGGTCGCGTTCCTCCGCCTGCTTTTTCGACCGCACTCGCATCAGGTCCTTCCAGCCGATATAGCCGACGAGCCGTGCATCCTCGCGCGAGACGACCGGCAGATGCGAGACGTTAGCCAAGAGCAGCTTGTCGGACAGCCCTTCCAAATACTCGTCCGGATAGGCGAGCGTGACCTTGCTGCCGGTTAAAAGCTCGCCGAGCGTCGTCTTACGGTGCTTGCCGGCGCGGCGCCAGCGTAGGATCGCCGGCGGATCGATGACGCCGAGCACATGTCCGTCTTCGTTGATCACGGGGAAGCTCGGATGCCGCGTGTCCGGCGCGGTGAGGAATGCGGCTGCGCCATGCAGCGTCATCGTCGCCGGCACGCTCTCGACCTTGGCCGTCATCACTTCGCGCACCCTGGTCAGCGCGAAGGGATCGACGCGGTATTCGCGGACGAGGTGATGTCCGCGCCGCGCCACCTTTTCGGTCAGGATCGATCGCTTCATCAACAGCACGGTGACGGCATGCGCGGTTGCGCAGGCCGCGATCAGCGGGACAAGCATATGGGTGTTGCCGGTGAGCTCGACCGCGAAGAAGGTCGCGGTAAGCGGCGCGCGCATCGTGCCGCCCATGGTCGCGGCCATCGCCAGCAGCGGCCAGAAGTCCGGCGTCGCCTCGGGCAGGATGCCGGCCAGCACCGCGCCCATCGCGCCGCTCATGATCAGCAGCGGAGCCAGCACACCGCCTGACGTTCCCGAACCCAGCGCCACCGACCAGATGATGGCCTTCACCACCAGAAGCGTCAGCGCCGCGGTCGCGACGACGCGGCCATCGAGCATATTGGCGATGTTGTCGTAGCCGACACCGAGCGCCTGCGGCTCGATCAATCCGCCGATGCCGACCACGAGGCCGCCGATCATCGGCCACCACATCCAGTGTATTGACAGTTTCTGGAAGGCGTCCTCGCAGGCATAGACCAATTGCGTCAGCAGGCCCGAAAGAAGCCCGGAGGCAATGCCGACCAGCACCCAGCCGCCCAATCCGGCGATCGATGCTTCCATGCTGCCCGAAAACGGGAAGATCGGACCCGGCAGATGCAGCAGGGTGCGTTCGACCTCGGCGACGATGGCGGCGACGGCGACCGGGATGAAACTGCGCGGCGTCCATTCGAACAGCAGCAGTTCGACGGCAAGCATGATGGCGGCGATCGGCGTGCCGAAGACGGTCGTCATGCCGGCAGCCGCGCCCGCCACCAGCAGCGTCTTGCGTTCATTGTCGCTGACCGGCAGCATCTGCGCGATCAGCGAGCCGATCGCGCCGCCGGTCATGATGATCGGGCCCTCGGCACCGAACGGTCCGCCGGAACCGATCGAGATCGCCGACGACAATGGCTTCAGCACCGCAACCTTGGCGTCGAGCCGCGAGCGCCCGAGCAGGATTGCCTCGATCGCTTCGGGAATGCCGTGGCCGCGGATCTTCTCGCTGCCGAAGCGCGCCATCAGCCCGACGATGAGCGCACCGATCACGGGTACGATCACGGCGGCATAGCCGAGCGGCGTGTCCTCGAGCCTGAGCTCGGCCAACGTGAACTGGCCGAAATAGGCAATGTTGGTGGCAAGCCGGATGAGCTTCAGCAGCACGATGCCGGCAAACAGCCCGGCGGTCGCGACCACGACCGCTATCGCGGCGATGAGCAACACCCTTGGATCGGTGGTGAAGTCGCGAAGATGGCCATTACCGGCGTGAGCGGATTTCATTGGGGAGCCTGAGCTTTCTGGCGGCGCGAGTGCCGTCCGGTGTCGGGCCGCTACATATCGTACTACGATATAATTCATCAAGGGCGTTTCTCGATCATCGATCCGCGTCATTTTGGACATGGATCGCACTAGGCCCCTAGCTTCATGAGAGTTGAGCTTTGGCCGGAAAGGGCCATAAGTCGGAGAATGACGCCGCCGAAGAAACCACGTCCCGCCATCAGCCAGGCCGACTACCAGCGGCTGTCGGAGTTCCGCTACCTGATCCGCCGCTTCCTCGAATTCAGCCAGCTTCAGGCGAATGAGGCGGGCTTGACCCCGCGCCAGCACCAGGCGCTGCTGGCGATCAAGGGCTATCCCGGCGGCGGACCTGTGGCGGTGGGCGATCTGGCGGAGCGGTTGCGCATCCGCCACCACAGCGCCGTCGAACTGGTGAACCGGCTGAGCGAGGCCGGACTGGTCATAAGGGATCAGGACAAGGCCGACCACCGCCGCGTGCTGCTGCAACTTACCCCTCTCGCCGACGATCGCCTGGCCGAATTGTCGGCCGCCCATCTCGACGAGCTTTCGCGGATCGAGCCTATGCTCAGGCGCCTGCTCTTTCGTCAGGAGCCGTCCTAATCGACAAGGCGGCGCGGCCGAATGCCAGACCCGCGGCTTCGGTGGATAGGCCTCAACCGCCGTCCAGCGATTTCAGCAGATTGTCGATCGTGAACGGGTTGGCCTTGGGTTTCGGCGACTCTGGAGCGGAACTGTCGTTGACGCCGGGAAGCGACCGGTCGGCCTTCGGCGCCTGCTCGGTCGCCTTGCGCTCTGCTTCCAGTCTCGCTTGCTCGGCTTTCTTGCGATCGGCCTCCAGCCTCGCCTGCTCCGCCTTCTTGCGCTCCGCCTCGGCCTGGGCCTTCGCCGCTTCGTCAGTTGCTCGTTGTTCTGCCTTTGCCTTAGCGTCGGCTTCCGCTTCTGCCTTGGCATCAGCCTCCGCCTTGGCGCGTGCCTCAGCCTCGGCCTGAGCCTTGGCGTCGGCCTCCGCCTTGGCCCTCGCCTCGGCTTCCGCTTTTGCCTGCGCCTCTGCCTCGGCTTTCGCCCTGGCTTCGGCCTCGGCTTTCTGCCGCGCCTCCTCCTCTTGCCGGCGCAATTCCTCGGCCGCCCGGTCGCGCTCCGTCTGCAGGGCAGCGTAGTAGCGCACCTCGCGCCGCAGCCTCTGCTTCTCGAGCAGCGCCGCCTGCATCGCCTCGACCCGTTGCTGCTCTTTCTCCAGCGCGCGCTGGGTCAGGAACTGCGCCAACGGCGCGCTGTCGAACTGGGGCGCCGTCGCCCCGAGCGCGCCGGCGAGGCTGAAATTCACGGCCGGTTCGGAGCCGACCAGCGCCTCGTCGCCTGGTCGATAGGTGATCGCGCCCTTTGCTGTGACGGTGCTGGTGCTGAGGTCAGCCATCACGTCCGCCGACAGTGTCGCTGCCGGGTTGTCGAGGCTGATCGGCGGCGCCCGGAGCGTGCCGTTGGCAACGGTGAAGGCGATGTCGGTGTCACCGGCCGTGAAACTGCCCTCGCCGGCGATCTCAGGCGCGAAGCCGGCGGTCTTGGCGGCATCGATGTCGCGTCCGATTGCATCGGCCTTAGCGATGACAGGGGCAAAGGCATCGGGATTGATGCCGGCGATGGCCAGTCCCTTCAGCGCCGCCGTGCCGGACCCGGACAGGGCGGCGATCATCGCATCCACAGACTTGCCGCTGGTCGACAGCGCTGCCGAAATGTCGCCGCTGCCGCCGATGCCTGACCCCGGCAGCACTGTGGAAAGATCACTGCCGGCCAGTTTCAACTGCCCCGAAAACAGGCCGGTGCCGTCGGTGTTCTTCAGCTCAAACAGGCCGGTCAGCGTGCCGCCGTAGAGCTTGGCCTTGAGGTCCGAGACATGGATGCCTTCCCGGTCGAGCTTCAGCGACAGCGCCGCGTCATGCGCGGTGGCGAACGGTCCGGCGGCAAGCGCCGCCGTGTTGAGGTCGAGATCGGCGCTGAACGGCAGGGTCGACTTCTGGCTGAACGGCGCGGTTGGCCAGCCGCCGCCTTTCGCGGCAAGGAAGGACTGATCGCCGAACAGCGACACCGCCAGCGGATCGAGGTCGAGCTCATCGAGTGCCAGCGCACCGGCAAGATGCGGCAGCCCATCCTTGCCGTCGACATTGACGTCGCCCGACACTGCGGCCTTGTTGATCGCGCCGGTCAGTCCGCTCAACACCAGAAGCCCATTGCCGAAATCGGCATCGGCGGCGAGCGATGCCGACGTGCCGGTGCCCATGCCCGGCAGCCCGACGCCTGTCGTCATCAGCCATGGCTCGATATCGGCGGCGTCGAGATTGACCTTGCCCTTGGCGGTGGCGCCTTGCTGCGTCTCGGCGACGGTCCCGTCGAAGCTCGCCCTGAAATCGTCAGCCGTGAGATTGAAGCTGGTCGCCAGACCGCCGCTCAACGAGCCCTTCGCCGAAAGATCGGTGGTCGCCTGTCCAAGCATGCCGAGCGGCAGCGCCGGCAGGCCATAAAGCGCAAGCAGCGTGGCGGCGTTCTGGTTGCGAGCGTTGAAGGTCAGCGCGACCGGCGCCTCCAGAAGCCGAGCCGCAGTGCCCTTGCCCGAGAGCGAAGCCGAGAAGGCGGAGCCGCCGGCCTTGCCTTGCGCGGAGAGCGCGAGCCCGGTAGTGCCGTCGCCATTGTCGGCCGCACTGGTTACCAGGTCGACACGGGCGTCCTGGAACAATTCGGGATAAGCAGCCGCACGGGTGGCCAGACCCTTCAGAACCGGATTGTCCGGATAATGCTGTGCCGCGACATCGATGAGCGGCTTGAGATCCACGGCCACGACGGATGCGTCGAGCTTGCCGGTCGGGCTTTCCGGAAAGTCCTTGATACGCCCTGTGGCGCTGATCGAGGCGCCGGCAAGCCCGCCGACCGAGAGCCGGTCGATTTCGAGCAGGCCCTCACGCAGCCTCAACGCCGTATCCACCGTGTCGGCCGTCAGGCCGCCGGCGCTGACCGGGCCCGCCTTGATCTGGAAATCGAGGTCGCGGTCGGAGAAACGGTTGGCGCCCTTGTCGCTGACGAAGATCGAGGCGAAAGCCGCCAGCCCGTCGACGTCGAGCTCGCCGCCTTCCAGCCGCATCAGCACCGAGGGCCTGGCGCCATCGGGCTGGCTGGAATCGATGCTGCCCGAGAACTTCGCCTTGCCGAGGATGAGCTCGAGATCGCTGAAGGACTGCCGGTTCGCGCTGAGATCGACCTTGGCCTTGAACCCTGCCGCCGGCAGACGGCGGATCGCGTCGTCGACATCCTTCGACAGCCAGGCCGCGAAACCGGAGGGCTGTCCGACGGCAAGCAGCAGGGAGCCCGTGAAGCCGAAATGGTCCTCGACGCTCAGCATGCCGTCGGCTTCGAGCGTCGCGCGGCCCGGCAGTGTCGCGGCAAGCGACTTCACCGACCAGCCGCCCTCGACCGGCTCCGCCGAAAGCCGCACGTCGCGCACTGTCGTGTCGCCCGCCACCACCGCCGGCAGCCTGACCTCGACCGTGCCCGGTATCGTCGGCTTCGGCATGTGCAGCAGCGTCTGCTCGAATGCCGCGATGCGCTGATCGAGCGTCAGCCCGGTTCCAGCGGATGCGCCCACCGCCTCGTCGAACTGCACCTGCGCCCCGCTCGCTTCGATCGCGAAATGCGGCTTGAGGCCGAGATCGACCGACGCCTTGCCATCGGCGGTGTAGGGATTGTCGAGCGGCCCGGTCTCGAAGCGGAATTCGTCGACGCCGAGCTTCTGATGGTCGAGAGCGAATTTGCCGTTCAATCGGAAGCCAGGATCGGGCTTGCCGGTGCTGACTTTCACAGGTTCGCCGTCAGTACCACGCAATTCGGCCGAGTTCCTGTCGGCTCCAGAAATCTTGAACTGGCCGGAATAGACTGCCGCGCCCTTGACGATGCCGGCATTGCCGTCGGTCTCGATGACCAGCGGATAGGCATCCGGATCGGCCTTCAGCCTGAGCCGCATCTGGCCGTCTGCTTCCACCCTGCCGGTAGAGGCCGAGACTTCCGTGCGCAGGCCGTCGAAGCGCAGCGTGCCGTCCATCCGCCATGGGCCGGCAAGCGACTTGGCCGAAATGGTCGAGTTGATCTCGGAGATAAAATGGCTGCGCCCGCCGGCGGCATGGCGCAGTTCGATCTGCCCTTCGGTCACCGTCAGCTTCTCGATCGCGATCTGGCCCGGATCGAAGCGCGTCGACGGCCGGATGGCCCAATCGACCGTGCCGTCGCCGGCGACGTCGATCGTCGCCTTCGGGTGCACCAGCCGCATGTCGAAGATCAGCAGCTCGCCGCGCAGGAAAGGCGCAAGCTCCGCATCCATGGAGAAGGTCTCCATCGTCATCGCCGGCTGGCGGTCAGGGCCGCCGGCGACCTCGACATTGGAGAAGGTCACCGAAGGAAACGGCAGAAGGCGCGCGGTCGCATCGCCTTTGACGGTCACCTTGCGGCCGAGGATGGTGCTCGCCTCGCGCTCGAAATCGGCGCGATAGCCGGTCCAGTCGATGAAATACGGCACCACCAGCGCCGCGCACAGCACCAGCACGAACAGCCCACCGAAGATCACGAACAGGCGTGCGAGCATTTTCTCCCCGGATTGAAAGTCAGCCGCACTCTACCCGCATCCGCGTGTCGATAAAGAGGCAATTCGGCCCTGTTCGCCCGCCAATCCAGGGTAACGACCATTGTTGCGCAACCGCTCGCGGTCGCGATATCCTTTTTGGAACGCACCTGCCTCAAGCGGCCATGCCCGGCCGCGATCATCTGAACCAAATCGTCAAACGCGGAGCATTCCCGATGTCAGGCAAGAACTGGGACAGGGTGCCGATCGATGCGCAGAGCATCGATGCCCCGCTGTCGCTCGCCTCGGTCTTCCTCGTCGTCACGGTCGGCAGCGATCAAGTGGCCCTCTCGAAGGTGGCCTTCGTGCTCGGCGGGCTTGACGACCTCGTCAAGAATGTCGGCTTCCGCGACCTGTCCGGCCGATTGTCGTGCATCGCCGGCATTGGCGCTGGCCTCTGGGCGCGTCTTTCCCCGGACTGGCAACCGCGCGAGCTGAAAGCCTTTGCGCCGGTCAAGGGGCCGGTCCATTCGGCGCCGTCGACGCCTGGCGACCTCCTCTTCCACATCCGTGCCGAACGCTCCGATATGTGCTTTGAGTTCGAGCGCATCCTGTTGGACAGCTTGGGCAGCAGCGTCACCGTCGTCGACGAGGTTACCGGCTTTCGCTATTTCGACGCGCGCGACTTGCTCGGTTTCGTCGACGGCACGGCCAACCCGACCGGCCTCGATTTGCCCGCTTCGGCCCTTGTCGGCGACGAGGATGCCGGCTTTGCCGGCGGCAGCTATGTCGTCGTCCAGAAATACCTGCACGATCTCGACGCCTGGGCGGAAACGCCGACGCACCTCCAGGAAGAGATCATCGGCCGCACCAAGATCGACAACATCGAGATCGATGACGACGACAAGCCGCGCAAGTCGCACAAGTCGCTGGCCACGATCGAGGACGACGCCGGCAACGAATACGACATTCTGCGCGACAACATGCCTTTCGGCCGGCCGGGGCAGAAGGAATTCGGAACCTACTTCATCGGCTACACCCGCTATCTGTGGGTGATCGAGAAGATGCTGCAGCGCATGTATGTCGGCGAGCCGCCCGGCGCTTACGACCGGCTGCTCGATTTCTCGACGCCGCACACCGGCACGACCTTCTTCGCGCCCACCCGACCTACGCTGCAGAAGCTCGCCGAGGGAGCGCAGGAGTAGCTCGCGGCAACTTCATCGTCCCGCCGCCGGCAAAATCTTGCCCGGGTTCATGATGTTCAGCGGATCGAGCGCCTGCTTGATGGTGCGCATGACATCGACACCGTGGCCGAGTTCATGGCGCAGGAAGCCCACCTTGCCCTGGCCGATGCCATGCTCGCCGGTACAGGTGCCTTCCATGGCGATCGCGCGCATGTTGAGCCTGGCGACGAATTTTTCCGCAAGCGCGATCTCTTGCGGGTTGTCGACATCCATCAGCACCAGCACATGGAAATTGCCGTCGCCGGCATGGCCGACGATCGGCGCGATCAGACACATCTCGGCGATGTCGGCCTCGGTCTCGGTGACGCATTCGGCGAGCCGCGAGATCGGCACGCAGACATCGGTGGACAGGCCCTTGGCGCCGGGACGCAGTGTCAGCGACGACCAGTAGGCGTCATGCCGCGCCTTCCAGAGCTTTGTCCGCTCTTCGGCAACGCTGGTCCATAGGAACGGCCCGCCGCCCTGCTCCTCGGCGATCATGCCAAAGGTCTCCGCCTGTTCGGCGACGCCGGCATCGCTGCCGTGGAATTCGACGAACAGGCACGGGCTCTCCGGATAGTCGAGCTTCGAATAGGTCTTCATCGCCCGCATCTGCAGCGCGTTGACCAGTTCGATGCGCGCCACCGGAATGCCCATCTGGATGGTCGCGATCACCGTGTTGCAGGCCGCCTCCAGGCTGGGGAACGGGCAGACGCCGCCGGAAATCGCCTGCGGAATGCCCTGCAGGCGGAGCGTCAGCGACGTGATGATGCCGAGCGTGCCTTCCGAGCCGACCAGCAGCCGGGTCAGGTCGTAGCCGGCCGAGCTTTTCTTCGCCCGCTTGCCGGTCGTCACCGCCTCGCCGTCGGCCATCACCGCGGTCAGCGACAGCACGTTCTCGCGCATGGTGCCGTAGCGCACGGCATTGGTGCCGGAGGCGCGCGTCGCCGCCATGCCGCCGAGCGAGGCATTAGCGCCGGGATCGATCGGGAAGAACAGGCCGGTATCGCGCAAATGCCGGTTGAGGTCCTCGCGCGTCACGCCTGGCTCGACCGTGCAGTCGAGATCCTGCGGATTGACCGAGAGAATGCGGTTCATCCGCGAGGTGTCGATCGAGATGCCGCCGCCCGGCGCATTGGTATGGCCCTCGAGCGAGGAGCCGACGCCGAAGGCGATGACCGGCACGCGGTGCGCCGCGCAGGCGCGCACAATCTCCTGCACCTCCGGGGTGGTTTCTGCGAAGACGACGCCGTCCGGTGCCTGGGTCGGGATATAGGTGGTGGTATGCGCATGCTGGCCGCGGATCGCCGCGCCGGTCTGGAAACGTTCGCCGAACTGTTGCTTGAGGATGCCGAGCACGGCGGCGATGCCTTCCTCGTTGCGCTCGACGGGATTGAGGTCGCTCAAAGCCATGAATTCCTCCGCGAATGGACCAGCGGCCACTCTTGCTATGCAGCTATGGATGATGCCTAAAGCAATTCCAGGAAAAGTGTGAAGCGGTTTTCCGTCCGGAATTGCGCCAGAACAAAGAGAACCTCACCAGCCACGCCCTGTCCAGCGACGATCAAGGAAAACCAGATGCCAATGCCTGCGCCGATCATTTCCAAGCCGATGGCGATCGAGAAGGACTGGATCGACTATAACGGCCATCTCAACATGGCCTATTACAACGTGCTGTTCGATCGCTGCTCGGACGAGGCTTTCGAAATGATGGGCATGGGGCCGGACTATGCCAAGGAGCGCCGCCTCACCATCTACACGGCCGAGGTCCATGTCTGCTACGTGCAGGAGCTTCACCTTGACCACAAGGTGAACGTCTCGTTCCAGCTCATCGACCATGACGAAAAGCGGCTCAGAGTCTACCAGGAGATTCGCCACGTCGACGGCTGGCTGGCCGCAACATCCGAATCGCTGTCGCTGCATGTCGACATGGCCGGGCCGAAGGTCGCTCCTTTCCCGGCCGATGTGATGGCACAGGTTGAAGCCATGCGCGCTGCCCACGCCGCGCTGCCGACGCCGGAGCGTGCCGGCCGGTCGATCGGCATCAAACGCAAGAGCGCTTGAAAAGCCCGGCACCCGCGTTAACCTTACCAAGGTTTTAACGTGAACAAGTCACGTCCGTCCGTTGAACGACTCAGTGACGCGTTCGAAAACCGCCGTACCGGGTTACGCGCGGGCGGCAGACGGAATGCGGTGCGAGGCAAGTGCATGAAAACCGACATCAAGGTCGAAGTGGAGCGGTTGGCGGCCGATCCACGCATTACCGACTATGATTTCTGGCGATCGCTGAAGAACGTCAACAACGAGATTTTTCACATCGCCAACAACAACGAGCCTATACCCTTCGACATGATCCGCTGGCGCGCGATTCTCAAGCAGGCGCGCATGAGGCGCGGTCATACTGAGCCCTCAGCGCTCCCTTAAACTGCCAAGCGGCGAGCGCGGCTCGACCGGCGACGACTGGATGATGGCGGTGTTGGTCATCGCATAGGGAATGATCTTGTCAATCACTCGCTCGAGTTCCGTAACCGAGCCGACATGCGCCAGCGCGATGAAGCAATCCTCGCCGGTCACCCGGTCGCATTGCGCGATTTCCGGCAACTCGCGGATGATCCCGGCCACGACGGCGAGTTGCCCGGGCACCGGCCGGATCCGCAGCCATGCCGACAGCTTCATGCCGAGCGCCGCCGGATTGATCCTCACCGTATAGGCCTCGATCACGCCGTTCTCCTGCAGCTTGCGGATACGTTCGGCAACGCTCGGCGCCGACAGCCCGACGGCACGCGCCAGCTCCGCCGTGCTGGTGCGCGCATCCTTTTCCAGGAGCCGCAGGATCTTCAGGTCCGCCGCATCCAGGTCGACATTTTCATTTCGAAGGCGTTTCAAGAGAATTCTCTTTCTTCAGCAAGTGAAAAGCCATCAAGGCCATTCATCGTCCATATTAACTGTGAAATTCGCCTGCGATAATGAGCGCATGAATTCCGAAGCGCAAGTTCGTGCAACAACCCAGGCCTCTGGCGACATCGACGCCGCGCGTCCTGCCCTCGCTGGACTGGCCGATGCGTTGCCGCCGCATGTCTGGTTCTGCGTCAGCGCCATCTTCCACTATCTCGGGCCGGCCTTCGCCGTGCTGCTGTTCGCTCAGGTCGGAGTGCTCGGCATGGCCTGGCTGCGTATCGCCACGGCCGCGCTCGTTTTCGCGCCGCTCACCAAGCCGTGGACGGTCTTCGCGCGCGCCGACCGCTCGGCCCGCCTGCTTCTGCTGGCTTTCGGCGCCTGCCTGGCGGTGATGAACTGCGCCTTCTATCTGGCTCTCGACCGCCTGCCGATCTCGCTGGTGGCAGCGATCGAATTCGTCGGCACGATCGGTGTCGCGCTCGTCGGCCTCAGGAGCCGGCGCAATTTCGCGGCGCTCGCCATCGCCGTCGCCGGCACCATGCTGCTGATCGATATCAAATGGTCCAGCGATCCGGTCGGCCTGTTTTGGGCCTTTCTCAACGGCGCGCTGTTTGTCGGCTACATCGTGCTGGGCCACCGCATCGCCCAGACCGGAATAGGCATTGCCAGCCTCGGCACAGCCATGCCCATCGCCTTCCTCGTCGTATTGCCTATCGGCTTCAGCGAGGCGTTACCGGCCTTTTCGGCCCCGCAACTGCTGATCGCCGCCATCGGCGTCGGCATCTGCTCCTCGGTGATCCCCTATATCTGCGACCAGCTCGCCATGGCGCGGCTGCCGCGCGCGAGCTTCGCCTTGATGCTCTCGCTGCTGCCGCTCACCGCGACGCTGATCGGCGTCGTCGTATTGCGGCAGGTTCCGAGCCTCACCGATTGCCTCGGCATCGCGCTGGTTGTGGCGGGCGTCGCCATGCACAAGCCCGCGGCCGATGCCTAAGTCGCTCGGTCACACCAGCTTCTCTTTCAGAAACGCGATCGTCCTTCCCCACGCCAGATCGGCCGCCTTCTTGTCGTAGCGCGCAGCCGAGGTGTCGTTGTTGAAGGCGTGGTTGACGCCGTCATAGACATAGACGGTGTACTCGACAAGCGCGGCATCGAGCGCCTTCTTGTAGGCATCGATCCTCGACAAGCGCGGCATCGAGCGCCTTCTTGTAGGCATCGATGCCGGCGTCGATCCGTTCGTCCAGCCCGGCATAATGCAACAGCAGCGCCGCCTTGATCTTTGGCACATCCTCGGCTTTTGGCTGCATGCCGTAGTAGGCGACGCCGGCGCTGAGGTCCGGCGCATTGACGGCGAGCGTGTTCACCGTGCCGCCGCCCCAGCAGAAGCCGACCGCGCCGACCTTGCCGTTGCCATCCTTGTAGCCCTTGAGGTAGGCGACCGTCGCCACGCCGTCGGCCGCGACCTGCTTGGAGTCGAGCTTGGTGAACATGTCGCGCGCCTTGTCCTCATCGGACGGCGTGCCGCCGAGCGGCGACAGGAAGTCCGGTGCCAGCACGACAAAACCTTCCAGGGCCAAGCGCCGCGAGACATCGCGGATATGCAGGTTGAGCCCCCGGTTCTCATGGACGACGATGACAGTCCCCGGCTTGCCTGACCGGTTCGCCGGCTTGACCAGATAGCCCTTCATCTCGCCGCTACTGCCGGGATAGGTAATGTCCTCGCCCTTCACACGCGGATCGTCCTCGGCGACGATCGCCGCCTTGGCCGAATTCGCCACCAGCATCGGCGCGATTGCCGCGGCCGCGGCGCCCGATCCGGTGAGCCGGGTCAGTCGCTCCATGAAGCGCCGTCGGTCGAGCGTCAGATGCGTGTATTCGTCATAGGCATCGATCATCGCCTGGGTGATGACGGGATTTGCGACAGGTTCGGTCATGGCTCTCCTCGACGGCTGGATTGGGACGGCTGGATTGGTTGTTGCGCAAGATAGGGGAGAGAGTTGCACGGTCCAGTCACGGACAGGTGACGCGCCACGAAACCGTATAGCCGTCGCGAATCTGTCCGCCGCGGCGATGATGAGCCAGGTAGGCTCATCACATTTTGGTCATTTCCGAAAGCGTTGATGGTGCTTTCACACTGGGACGGGAAGCTGCGGATGCGGCCTCACCGATCCGAACGACAAAAAGGGGAATGCCATGAACGTCCAGGACATCATCGACACCGTTTCCTCGAAGGCCGGACTTGATCAGGCGACTACCGAAAAGGTCGTCGGCACCATCTTCTCCGTGCTCGAGCATGAAGCGGAAAGCACCAGCATTTCGTCGTTCTTCGACCAGATCCCCGGCGCCGGTGCGCTGGCCCAAAAATACGATGTGATGGCCGCCGGCGCCGCGCCCGGTTCAGGCGGCGGCTTGCTGTCGTCGCTGCAGGGAGCGCTTGGCGGCGTACTCGGCGAAAAGGCCGGCGCGCTGATCAACGGCGTCGCGGTGCTGAAAGAGTCGGGCCTCGATATGGCGCAGATCCGTCAGGCCGGCGAGACCCTGATCAAGCAGGCCGAAGCAGCCGCCGGCCCGGATCTCACCAACCAGGTGCTCGGCCAGGTGCCCAGCCTGAGGAGCCATCTCAGCCTCTGAAGTTCGGACACCCTCGTCTATTTCGGCAACGTGTAGGCCATCACATAATCGCCCGGCTTGGTGCCGACCGAGCCGTGGCCGCCGGCGACGATGACCACGAACTGGCGGCCGTCGGCGACCGTGTAGGTCATCGGCGTCGACTGCCCGCCCGCCGGCAGCCTTGCCTGCCAGAGCTGCCTGCCGGTGGTAAGGTCGTAGGCGCGCAGATAATCGTCGACCGCGGCGCCCAGGAAGGCAACGCCGCCGGCGGTCATCATCGGCCCGCCGATGCCCGGCACGCCGACCTTGAACGGCAGGGGCAGCGGCGTCATGTCGTAGACGGTGCCGTTGCGATGCTTGTAGGCGATCTGGCCGGTCCTGAGGTCGACGCCGGCGACATAGCCCCAGGGCGGCGCCTGGCAAGGAATGCCGAGCGGCGACAGGAACGGGCCCATCACCACCGCGTAAGGCGCGCCTTCGTTGCGGTTGAGCCCCTGCTCGCTGCCTTTCGTATCGGTGCCTGGCGGCGGCACGTCCGCGCGCGGAATGAGCTTCGACGTGAAGGCGAGGTAGGTCGGCATGCCGAACATCACCTGCCGCACCGGGTCGACCGCGACGCCGCCCCAGTTGAAGACGCCGAAATTGCCGGGATAGATCAGCGAGCCCTGCAGCGAGGGCGGCGTGTAGCGCCCCTCGTAGCGCAATTTCCTGAGCGCGATCCGGCATGCCAGCTGGTCGAACATGGTGATGCCCCACATGTCGGCGCCCGTCAGCGGCTTGGGATTGAACGAAAGCCCCGATTCCGGTTGTGTCGGCGATGCATGGTCGCCTTCGATCGCGCCGCCCGGCGCCGGCATTTCCTTCACAGGAATGATCGGCTCGCCGGTGCGCCGGTCGAGGACATAGAGGTCGCCCTGCTTGGTCGGCCCGACCAGCGCCGGCACGACCGCGCCGTTGGCCGAGGTGATGTCGATGAGCGTCGGCTGCGCCGGCACGTCCATGTCCCACAGGTCGTGATGCACAAGCTGCCGAACCCAGCGCATTTTTCCGGTGTTGAGGTCGAGCGCGGTGATCGAGGAGGAGAATTTTTCGACATTGGCGCTGCGGCCCATGCCGAGCTGGTCGGGCGTCTGGTTGCCGAGCGGCAGGTAGAGCAGGCCGAGCTTCTCGTCGGCGCTCGCCGTCGACCACATGTTGGGCGAGTTGTTCGTGTATTTTTGCCCGGCCGGCAGCGGCGTCGTCTGATCCGGATTGCCCGAATCCCAGTTCCACAGCAGTGCTCCGGTGCCGGCGTCATAAGCGCGGATGACGCCGGACGGCTCGTCGGTCGAATAATTGTCGTTGACCGCGCCACCGACGATGATCTTGCCGGCGACGATCAGCGGGGCCGAGGTCGAATAATAGTAGCCCGACTTCGGATAAGGCATGTTGGCCATGAGGTTCAGCGTCCCGCCTTCGGCGAAGGACGGACACACTTGTCCGTTCGCCGCGTCGAGCGCGATCAGCCTGGCATCGGAGGTCGGCAGGTAGACACGCGCGGCGCAGGGCTGTCCGGCCGCGACCTTTGCATTGGCGTAATAGGACACGCCGCGGCAGGTCTGGTGCTGGCGGTTGGGATCGAGCTTGATCTTCGGATCGTAGCGCCATTTCTCCTTGCCGGTCGCGGCGTCGATGGCGATGGCGAAATTATGCGGCGTGCAGATGAACAGCGCATCGCCCACTTTCAGCGGCGTCACCTGATAGGTCGTCTCGCCGATGTCGTCGGGACCTTTCACGTCGCCGGTGCGGTAGGTCCAGGCCGGCTGCAGCTTGGCGACATTGTCCGGCGTGATCTGGCCGAGCGGCGAATAGCGCTGGCCGAACGGCGTGCGGCCGTAGAAGTGCCATTCGCCTGGGGGCACGTCACCGCCGAGGTTGGCCGTCGGCGTCACCTTGTCGGTGTCGAGCGTGCCGCCGATGTCTTTTGGATCGGCAGTCATCGAGTAGCCGGCCACCGCAAGCGAGGCGAGCACCGCCAGGATCAGCGGCGCGCGTCCGTCTGGGCCGGTAAATCCCTTTCTTGCCCATGGCGTCAGCAACCACAGCGCGACAAGGACGATGATGCCGCCGCGCGGACCGAGCTGCCACCAGTCGAAGCCGGTCTCCCACACCGCCCAGCACAACGTGCCGAGCACGAACACCGCATAGAGCCAGAGCCCTGTCGATCGGCGGCGGAGAACGAGCCAGGCGGTGACCAGGAAAGCGAGACCGGCAATTGCGTAGTACCAGCTGCCGCCCAGCATCACGAGCCAGATGCCGCCACCGCCAAGCGCCAGACCGATGAGGAGGAGGACAAGGGAGGTGATGGTGACAGCCAAGATGATACTCCTTCGACTGTTGCGCGCTTGCGGCGCCTCTCAGGAAACGGCGTGCCGCCCCTGTCCTGCCGGCACCTTTCCCTCACCGGCAGCGCCTGTCAAGCAAGCGGGGCAGCGCAAAAATGGAACAAAACGTAGACGCTTCTGGCCTTTCGCTGCCGAATCACTACATTCGGGGGCGATGTCCGGCTTTTCGGAAGACATGCCCTTCTTCGACGAACCGAATGCGCGGCCCGCGGCCCCGTCCGGCATTGCCGCGCGCGCTATGGCCGCACGCAGCGCGCAGACCCGCGCGCCCGACTACCTCAACGGCCTCAATCCGGAGCAGCGCCTAGCCGTTGAAACAACGGAGGGTCCGGTGCTGGTGCTGGCCGGTGCCGGCACCGGCAAGACGCGGGTCTTGACCACGCGCATCGCCCACATCCTTGCCACCGGCAGGGCCTTCCCCTCGCAGATTCTCGCCGTCACTTTCACCAACAAAGCCGCGCGCGAGATGAAGCAGCGCATCGGCCTGCTGATCGGCGAAGGCAATGTCGAGGGCATGCCCTGGCTCGGCACCTTCCACTCGATCGGCGTCAAGCTCCTGCGCCGTCACGCCGAGCTTGCCGGGCTGAAATCCGATTTCACCATCCTCGACACCGACGACGTGGTGCGGCTGATCAAGCAGCTGATCCAGGCCGAGGGGCTGGACGACAAGCGCTGGCCGGCCAAGCAGTTCGCCCAGATGATCGACAACTGGAAGAACAAGGGCCTCGGGCCCGAAGGCGACGCGCGCAGCTTCGGTAACGGCAAGGGCCGCCAGCTCTACAAGGCCTATCAGGAACGGCTGCAGATGCTGAATTCCTGCGACTTCGGCGATCTGCTCTATCACCCGATCCGCATCTTCCGCGCCTATCCGGACGTGCTGAAGGACTATCACCGCAAGTTCAAATACATCCTGGTCGACGAGTATCAGGACACCAACACCGCGCAGTACATGTGGCTGCGACTGCTGGCGCAGCGGCCGCAATCCTCCTCCCCCCTTGAGGGGGAGGTGTTCGCGAAGCGGACGGAGGGGGTCGCCGCAGAAGGCACCACCAAAGCGTCGAGCACTGCCGCTAGGACCCCACCCGACCGGGCTTCGCCCGGCCACCCTCCCCTCAAGAGGGAGGGAAATCCGCGCACGTCGCCCGTAAACATCTGCTGCGTCGGCGATGACGACCAGTCGATCTACGGCTGGCGCGGCGCCGAGGTCGACAACATCCTGCGCTTCGACAAGGATTTCCCGGGCGCCACCATCATCCGGCTGGAGCGCAACTACCGCTCAACCGCGCATATTCTCGGCGCCGCCTCGCATCTTATCGCCCACAACGAGGGGCGCTTCGGCAAGACGCTGTTCACCGACCGCGACGATCCCGAGGACGACAAGGTGCATGTCCATGCCGCCTGGGACTCGGAGGAAGAGGCGCGTGCCATCGGCGACGCGATCGAGGCCTATCAGCGGCAGAAGCACAATCTCAACGACATGGCGATCCTGGTGCGCGCGTCCTTCCAGATGCGCGCCTTCGAAGATCGCTTCATCACGCTCGGCCTCAACTACCGCGTCATCGGCGGTCCGCGTTTCTACGAGCGGCTGGAAATCCGCGATGCGCTGGCCTTCTTCCGCGTCGTTGCCAACAGCGGCGACGACCTCGCCTTCGAACGCATCGTCAACGTGCCGAAGCGCGGGCTGGGCGAAGCCACCATCCGCCAGATCCACGACACGGCGCGGACATTGCGCATCCCGATGCTGGAGGCCGCCGCGACGCTGGCCGAAAGCGACGAGCTGAAGCCGAAGCCGCGCGCGGCGCTGCGCGAGGTCGCGGCCAATTTCGAGCGCTGGCAGAAGGCGCTGGAAACCACGCCCCACACCGAGCTTGCCGAGACCATCCTCGAGGAGAGCGGCTACACCGACATGTGGAAGAACGACCGTTCGGCGGAAGCGCCCGGGCGGTTGGAAAACCTCAAGGAATTGATCCGCTCCATGGAGGAGTACGAGTCGCTGCGTGGCTTCCTCGAGCATGTGGCGCTGGTCATGGAGGCTGAGCAGGGCGAGTCGCAAGATGCGGTGAGCATCATGACGCTGCATTCGGCTAAGGGCCTCGAGTTCGAGACCGTGTTCCTACCCGGCTGGGAGGAAGGCCTGTTCCCGCATCAGCGCGCGCTGGACGAAGGCGGCCGCTCGGGCCTCGAGGAAGAGCGTCGCCTTGCCTATGTCGGCCTGACGCGGGCGAAAAAAAACCTGCACATCTGGTTCGTTTCCAACCGCCAGATCCACGGCCTGTGGCAGTCGACGATCCCGTCGCGCTTCGTCAATGAATTGCCGGAAACCCATGTCGATGTCGCCGACGGCGGCAATTCCTATGGCGGCTACGGCAATCCTTACGGCGGCGGCTCATTCGCCTCGAGCCGCGGCGGCCGGCGGCAGAACCCCTACGGCGCCTCGCGCTTCGACAATATCGGCGCCGAGAAATCCGGCAGCTTCTCCAACACCTATGCGACGCCCGGCTGGCAGCGCGCACAAGCAAACCGTACCGAGGCGACCGACCGCAACTGGGGCACCCGCTCCGGCCATCAGGTCGAGCGCATCGGCTATGGCGAGACCGACTCCGGCTATGGCGCCGGCCGCACTTCCGTGAAGGGCCGCACCATCGAGGGCCAGCTGGTCGCCAAGTCCGTCGCCGACACGCCATCCGCCTTCATCGTCGGCGACCGCGTGTTCCACCAGAAATTCGGCAACGGCAACATTGCCGCGATCGACGGCAACAAGCTCACCATCGATTTCGACAAGGCCGGCCAGAAACGCGTGCTGGACGGCTTCGTCACCGGGGTTTGAGCAATCCTTTCACCGATAGCGTGCCTGGTTCCATTTGTGGCCGAGCAGCGACAGGATGATGATCAGCCCGTTGAAGAACTGCACATAGAATCCGCTCAGGCCCGCCGCCACCACGCCGGTCTGGATGAACGAGACGGTGACCGCGCCGATCGCGCCGCCGACCACCGTGCCGATGCCGCCCCAGGTCGGCGTGCCGCCGACGAACACCGATGCCAGCACCGGCAGAAGGTAGCCGTCGCCGGCCGTCGGCCACCAGGTGAAGTTGATCATCACCGAGAAGGTGCCGGCGATCGCAGCCCCGATGCCGACGAAGACGAACACTTTCACCCGCACGCGCTTGACGTCGATGCCCATCTGCTTGGCGCTGTCCGGATTGTCGCCGACCACCTTCACCTGCGCGCCGAAGCGATGGCGGTTGTAGAGCAGCGCCGAAAACACGACGAAGGCGATCGCCCAGAAGATCTGCACCGGGATGCCCCAGATCTGGCTGGAGAAGATCGCATAGGCTGAGCTGTCGGCGAGGCCGGTGAGGGCCGTCGACTTGCCTTCGTTGATGATCTGGATCAGGCCGCGCAACAGGAAGTTCATGCCGAGCGTGGCAATCAGCGACGACAGCCCGCCATAGACCACCAGCGACCCGACCAGGAAGCCGAGCAGCGTGCCGGTGACGAGCGCCGCGAGAATGCCGAGGAACGGATCGTAGCCGGCCTGCACGACCAGCGCGAAGACCCAGGAGGCGAAGCCCATGGTCGCTGGAAACGACAAATCGATCTCGCCGCAGGTGACGACGAAGACCAGCGGCACGACGACGAACAGCGCCACGGGCAGCGTGGTGAGCACGGAGCTATAGAGATACCAGGTGGTGAAGACGGTCGGGTTGGCGATCATGAAGACCGCCATCATGACGATGAACACAGCAAGCGTGCCGAGGGCCGCGCGGTTGTCGAGTACGAAGCCGCGCAGCCAGTTGTCGGACGGATGCGCCCATTCTTTTCCGCTGGCCTGGCCACGCGGATTGCCGAGAGGAGTCTGCAGATCGGGTTCCATGGCCTTGCTCATCGCGCTCTCTGCTCCGCTTCCCCGGCTCCGTGCAGCCCCGGCAAGCCGCCAGGGTGTGCGACGTCTTCCATGAAGTTGATGAGGTCTTCGGCCGACTTGACCTCGCTGCGGTCGGCGGCGAGCGCCACCTTGCCGCGATCGAGCACCACGAAACGGTCGGCGATGTCGAAGACATGGTGGATGTTGTGGCCGATGAACAGGATCGAGCGGCCGCTCGCCCGCACCTGGCGCACGAAATGGAAGACCTTGGCGGTCTCGGTCAGCGACAGCGCCGTCGTCGGCTCGTCGAGGATGATCAGCTCCGCCTGCTTGTAGATGGCGCGCGCGATCGCCACGCCCTGGCGCTCGCCGCCCGAAAGCTGGCCGACGATCGACTGCGGGGTGAACACTTTCGAGGTGAAGCCGATCTCGCGCATCAGCCGACTCGCTTCCTCGATCTCCTTGCCGACCTTGAGCCAGCCGAGAAAGCCGGTCAGCTCGCGGCCCATGAAGATGTTGCGCACGATCGTCTGCTGGACAGCGAGCGCTCGGTCCTGGAACACCGTCTCGATGCCGGCGTCGCGCGAGCGGGCGGCACTCCATCCGGTCACCGGCTTGCCCCGCACGAGGATCTCGCCGCTGGTCGGCTTGACCACGCCGGACAGGATCTTGATCAGCGTCGACTTGCCGGCGCCGTTGTCGCCGATCAGGCCGACCACCTCGCCGCGATCGACGCTGAGATTGACCCCGCCCAGCGCATAGACCTGGCCATAGGACTTCTTGATGTCGCGCAGTTCGATGATGCGTTCGCCCATGCGATCCCCGCTTGAATTGTCTGTCTGCCGGCCGCTTGCCGGCGATCCGGCCGGCCGGGCCTAATCCCGGCCGACCGCCTGGGAGGTCAACGCAGCGCCTGCTTGGCCAGCTCGGCGACGATCTCGTAATTCTGCGGCGTGACGAAGCCGGCGCCGGTATCGACATTCATCGGCGCCAGACCCAGCACCACTTGCTGGCAAAGGCTCAAGATCGGCAGATAGCCCTGCAGGAACGGCTGCTGGTCGGCCGTGAGCTGCACCCAGCCGCCCTTGAAACCCTCGACGATCTGCGGGCTGGTATCGAAGCCGAAATTGAAGATGTCGCCCGGCTTGCGGCCGGCCGCCTGCATATAGGTGGCGACATTGCCGAGCATCTGCCCGCCGGGATAGCCGACCGCCTTGACGTCGGGGTGGTTGAGGAGTGCTGCCGTGATCACCGGAATGGCGAGGTTGGGGTCTGACGCCCATTCGCCGCTCGGCGGCGAGGAAAGCTGGATCACCTCGACGCCCGCCTCCTTCAGCGCCGCCACCGTGCCGCGCTCGCGGGCGCCGCGGTTCTCGTTCTCGAACGGCCCGATCATGATCGCCTTGTCGCCGGCCTTGAGCTTGGCGAGCTTGAACGCCTCGGCGCCGAGCGCCCGGCCCTGCTGCTCCTGCTGCGCGCCGACATAGCCACCGCCGAACGCCACCACCACCTTCGGCACCGGTACGTTCTGATACATCATCTTGATGCCGTCCTTATGCGCCTGCTCGGCCAGCGGCATGATCGCGGCATCGCCCGGATGGCCCATCATGGCGATGCCCTGGGGCTTGACCGCGACCGCCTCGCGCAATTGCTGCACCATCTTCTCGACATCCCACTGGGAGAAGATGTAGTCGACTTTCGGCCCGAGATCGGCCGCCGCCTGCTTGGCGCCATTGTAGACGATGGTGCCGAAGGCGTCGCCCTCGGCGCCGCCGACGAAGAAGCGGATGTGGACGTCCTTGCACCATTGGGCATCAAGCGCCTGCGCCGGCAAGGTGAAGATCGAGGCGCAGAGCGCCGCAGCAGCCGCCACGACGGTCGAGCGCAGAACAGTCCTTCTGGTCGTGATGCTCATGCACGTTCCTCCCTTTTTGATCCCTCGCGAAGAGGGTTTTCGAATTGATCGGCTTGGTGCCGCAGTCCTCGGTCGGCCGGCTCCTCTCGCCAGCCAGGTCCTCACACCGGATTTGGCAGGTAGCTGGCGCCTCCCCTACATTGCTTCAGATATTCCAGCGCCCGCGCCTGGCCGGTGATCTCGAGGTCGCCGCGATAGACCGGGTCGTGCCAGCCTTCGATGTCGATGGCACCCTTGTAGCCCGCCAACCGCAACTCGCTGATCATCCGCGTCCAGTCGCTGTCTCCGAAGCCGGGCGTGCGCATCTGCACGAATGGCAGGCGGCCGAACACGCCGTGCTCGCGGATCACGTCCCAGCGCACCGTCGCGTCCTTGCCGTGGACGTGGAAGATGCGCGGCGCCCATTTGCGGATCTGCGGGATCGGGTCGATCAGGTAGACGAGCTGGTGGCACGGTTCCCATTCGAGGCCGAGATTGTCGTTTGGCAATTCGTTGAACATCAACTCCCAGGCGTCGGGATTATGGGCGATGTTCCAGTCGCCGCTCGCCCAGTTGCCGTCCATGGCGCAGTTCTCGAAGGCGATGCGCACACCCTTGTCGGCGGCGCGCTTGGTCAGCGGCCCCCAGACTTCGCGGAAGCGTGGCAGGCTGTCGGTCAGCGGCTTGCCGCGGATGCGGCCGGTGAAGCCGCTGACCGTGGAAGCGCCGAACAGATGCGCATTGTCGATGACGGTCTCCCAGGCCGCAAGCACGCCGCGATCGATCTCGCCGCTCTCCAGCGGATTGCCGAACACACCGATCGACGACACCGTCACGTCGGCATCGCCTATCGCCTCGCGGATTTCGCCCGCCAGGCGCTTTAGGTCCTTGCCGCCCAGCGTCTGCCAGAAGAAGGGCTGGATGCTCTCGAAGCCGAGCGGCAGGATCTTTCTGATATAGGCGGCCGGGTCGTCGAGATTGGCCCGCACCATGGTGCCGATCCTGATGTCGAGAAGCGGGTTCGGCATCATTGCGTTTCCTGTGCGATTGCCACGCGGCGGCCGGTCTCGGCGCTTTCGATCGCGCCGAAGACCATGGCCAGGCTCTTGATGTTGTCGCTGCCGCGCGTTTCCGGTTCGGTTCCGGTTTCGATCGCGTGCAGGAAATCGGTGATGATGCCGAGATGGCCATCGACGCGGTCGGCCGGGTCCAGCGGCGGCACCTCCATCGGGCCCGTCTTGTCCAGCAGCCCTTCACGCTCCGGCAGCACCACCTCGGCTTTCAGCCCGTCATGGCCGTCCCAGAGCAGGCTGCCGCGCTCGGCGACGATGCGCCAGCTGCCTTCCCAGCTGCTGCGGAAGCCGGCAGCGCACCAACTGCCCGCATAGGTGAAGACCTTGCCGCCGCCGAAATCGAAGACGGCGCTGGCCGACGATCCTTGCCGGTACCAGGAATTGGCCGGCTCCCATTCCTGGCAATAGACGTTGGCCGGCTCGCCGGCGACCATGTAGCGGGCGGCGTCGAAGGTGTGGATCGCCATGTCGAGTAGCAGCACATGCGCCATCTCCTCGCGAAAACCGCCGAAATGCGGCGCGACAAAGAAGTCGGCGTGGATGCTGGTCGGCTTGCCGATGGCGCCGGAATCGAGAAACCGCCGTATGCGCCTGACATTGGCGACATAGCGTCGGTTTTGAACGACGGCGTGAACGCGTCCGGCCCGGCGCGCTGCCTCGATGATGGCGCGAGCATTTTCCGGACTGTCGGCCAGCGGCTTTTCAGTCAAGAGGTGGCAGTTATGGGCGAAGGCGGAAAAGGCGACTTCGCGCCGGGCGGCGGGAACCACCACGTCAAACACGGCGTCGGGCTTTGTCTGGTCGAGAACACCGTCAACGCTGGTGCCGATAACAGCATTAGTGAGGTCGTATTCACGCGCCCTCGCCTGCGCGCGTTCGGCGTCGAGATCGACAAGGCCGACAATCGCCAACCCGTCCATCTGCCTTGCGGCATCGAGCCAGGCCCTGCTCATGGCTCCGCACCCGACAAGGACGACATCCATCATACAGCGCTCCTCCCGATCAGCCCCCTCCCGGCCGACCGCCACGGCATTCACGACATCGCCGTAAACGTTTTTCCGTAAACGTTTACGACAACACACCCGAAGGCGTAGAATGTCAATTGCCCGTTTGCAAAAAAACGCCGTCGACCGCCTTGGCCTCGGCGGCCGCCGATGCTAGCGAAGACAGTGGGAGAACCGTCCTTGGCGTCCAGTATTCACGATCTTGCGCGTCATCTGAACATTTCGATCGGCACCGTGTCGCGCGCGCTGAACGGCCGCGCCGACGTCAATGCCGACACGCGCCAGCGCGTGCTCGAGGCGGCCAAGAAGCTGAACTACGCACCGAACCAGTCCGGCCGCAGCCTGAGACAAGGTGCCACCCATTCGATCGCCTTCATGCTGCAGCCGCATCCGGGCGATCAGCAATATGGCGAGCCCTTCTTCATTCCGTTCCTCACCGGCCTGCAGGCGCGGCTCGCCGAGAGCGGCCTCGACCTGATCGTAGTGATGGGCGCGCCGGGCGACTACCAGCAGGAGCGCCTGCGCCGTGTCGTCGAGACGCGCCGCGCCGATGCGGTGGTGCTGGCGTGGACGCGGCGCGAGGATGAGCGCATCGAGTATCTCGCCGAGAGGGGCTTCCCCTTCGCCACACTCGGCCGCAGCCGTTCCGGCGGCAAATCCTACCCTTCCCTCGATCTCGATTTCGAGAAGGCGGGCAGCGACGCCGTCGACCGGCTGGTCTCACGCGGCCACCGCCGCATCGCCGCCATCCGCCCGTCGCTCGATCTCAATTTCGGCCACCTGTTCATGACCGGTTATCGCAAGGCCTTGCGGCGGCACGGCATCGAGGTCGACCCCGGCCTGATCGCGGAGGGCTTCATCAACGAGGCCGGCGGCTACCAGGTGACGCCACGCGTGATGCTTTCCAAGGACAGGCCGACGGCCATCATCTTCAACAATGACGCCATGGCTCTCGGCGGCTGCAAGGCGCTGGCCGAAATGGGCATCAGCCCCGGCCACGACATCGCGGTTATCGTCATCGTCGACACCCCCCTCTGCCGTTATTTCTCGCCGGCGCTGACCGGCTTCCGCCCCGCGCTGGAGCCGCTGGGACGTAGGCTCGCCGAGATGCTGCTCGCATCCCTGCCAGCTTTCGCCGGCCCCGAAGGCACGCGGATCATGCGCGAGGTCTGGCCACTGGAGTTGATCGCGCGCGATAGCGATTGATGATGGTGGAAGCGGGAGCCGCCGTAGATTGCTGTTCAGGCCATGTTGGCTGCGTCCGAGTGGACTTCAATCCGCTTTCTTCTCGCCTGCCTCGCCGCGTTTGACGATGTCGCCTAACGTGAACAGGATCTCCTTCAGCTCCGCGCGCCAGTCCTCCTTCTGACGCAGCAGGAATTCATGCCGAAATGCTTGAACTCCTCGCCTTGCGCATTCTTCATGATAGCGCGGGCCTGGACGTCCTTTTCCACCGACATGCGCTGTTCGTACCAGCTGATCGCCTCCGCCTCCTCGATCAGCGAGGTGATCATGCGGGCAAAGGTCCGCACCTTTTGCGACAGCTCTTCCGGCGGCTCATGATACCGGTCGAAACCCATTTCTTGTCCCCTTCCTGTCCCCTGACCTGACCGGTCAATGAGAAGCGGCATCAGGGCTCGGCTCCAACGGAATAAGACGGACATGGTTCCGGCCGCACGACGGACGCCAACGCTGTCACGCAAGTATCATGTTTGCGCCCTAGACCGCTAGGCGGAGAGGTGCTGGCGACGCCCGCTCCGCTTTGTCATAAGGGGATCTCCATGAAACATCTGAACCGAACTGTTTCGCTCGGCGTTGCGCTCGCTCTGTTCGCCGCCATGACTCCGGCGCTCGCCGACGGCGTCGCCTATGTCAACAAAGGGTTTGTCGGCGTCGGCCGCATTCCGGCCAGCCAGAAAGACAAGTTCGGCGAGACCTTCGGCTCGGGCTCGGGCATGGCGATTGACACGAAGTCCTGGGCGCGGGACGGCGCCGCCTACAAGGGCTCGCTCTGGCTGCTGCCCGATCGCGGCTACAATGTCGTCGGCACCACCGATTACCGGCCGCGCCTGAACACCATATCGATCGAACTAACCCCAACCGCTCCCGGCGCCGCCCCTGCCGCGGGCCAGGAGCAATCGGGCGTCAAGGCGATGCTCGCCGACACCATGCTCTTGACCGACGATAAGGGCGCCGACACCACCAGCCTCGACCCGCTCAACGGCGTGCGGCCCGCCGCCGGCGACATGCCGATTCTGCCGCAGGCCGACAACGGCAAGCTGGCGCTGGACGACGAGGCGATTGTGCGGCTGCCCGACGGCACCATGTTCATCTCCGACGAGTATGGCCCCAACCTCTATCGCTTCTCGGCCGACGGCCGTCTGATGTCGGCCACCCAGCCGCCGGCGGCCCTGGTGCCGATGCGCCACGGCAAGCCGAACTTCGCCTCGGACAATCCCGGACCTGGCGCGGCCGAGCCCGATCCGAAGGATCCCGAGAGCGGGCGCCAGAACAACCAGGGCCTCGAAGGCATGTCGATGACGCCGGACGGCAAGTTCCTGATCGCCGTGCTGCAGTCGGCGCCCCGTCAGGACGGCGGCGATTCCGGCGCGACGCGCCAGAACACCCGGGCGCTGGTCTATAACGCTTCCGACCTCGCCCACCTCAAGCTGGCGCATGAGTATGTCGTGCCGCTGCCGGTGTTCAAGGACGCCAAGGGGAAGACCAAGGTGGCCGCGCAGAGCGAGATCGTAGCGCTCTCGGACAAGAGCTTCCTGATGCTGGCGCGTGACAGCGGCAACGGCCAGGGCCTGAAGGGCGACGAGTCGCTCTACCGGAAGATCAACATTGTCGACCTGACCGGCGCCACCGACATTGCCAACGGTCCCTTCGACGCCGCCGACAAGCCGGTTGCGCCGAAGGGCGTGCTCGATCCCTCGGTGACTCTGGCCAAGCTGACGTCGTTCATCGACATTAACGACAAGGGCGAGCTCGGCCGCTTTGGCCTGCACAATGGCGCGCCGAACGACAAGAACAACCTCTCGGAGAAGTGGGAGGCGATGTCGCTGGCGAGCGTGCTCGATCCGAAGCTGCCCGACGACTATTTCCTGTTCGTCGCCAACGACAACGATTTTCTCACCCAGGACGGTTTCCAGGTCGGCGCCCCGTACAAGGCCGAGGACGGCGCCGATGTCGACACCACCTTCCTCGTCTATCAGGTCACCCTGCCCGGCCTCGCTGGAAACAGCCTCGTCCAGAACTAGGGTCAGGACTCATTGATCCAGAAGATGAAGGCTGCAGCGAAGGC
>NZ_LPVS01000026.1:0-42067 GCF_014843905.1 Mesorhizobium silamurunense
GTTACCCATGTCTCCGGTATGAACCGTAACCTATGTGTCCAGAATGGACCCCGGCTTATCAGGCCGTTGGAGAAGGATTCGAACCTTCGACAGTCAGATTATGAGTCTGATGCTCTAACCAATTGAGCTATCCGTGTCGTGGGTGTGGGAATTGAACCCTGCCTCCGGACCCAAATCCGGCGCTCTCCATGAGCTACACCCGCAAGTCCCAACACTCCGAAACGGCGCCGTACACAGCGCGGCAAAGCCGCCTGCGCGGGCGGAGACGAAAGCTCCAACCGTTCTGCTCGCTTCGGTTTTCGTGACCGGGAGCGCGCCTATAGACCCTGCGACGGGTTGTCGCAAGCGGCATTGTCGCGGCGGATTTGCGGCTTCTTTCGGCGGTGGCATTTTGGCAACAGTCCTGAGCCGTGCAGGCCGACGCCCTCAGAAGGTGACGCGGCCGAGCACCTTGAGTCCGTCGCCCTCCGGCGCCACGACCACGGCTTCGCCCTCGCGTGGTGCGATGCCGGTGAGCGCCACGATGTTTTCCAGATGCGTGACCAGCACCAGATTGTCGGAACCGGAATAGCCGCGGATCTCCTTCATCACTGCCTCCATCTGGGCAGCCTTCTGCTCCGGGTCGGTCTTGAGCAGATCGAGCGGCGCAAACGGTTCCGGTTCGGCCTCAAAAGCGATGCGGGCCGTATCGAGGCAGCGGCAGTAGCGGCTGGAGAGCACGCGCTCTATTGGCGCCGCGCGCGCCGCGAAGAGGGCGCCGATGCGGCTTGACTGCTGCTTGCCGCGTTCCGACAGGTTGAGCTGAGTGGCGCAGTTGCCGATGTCGAAATTCGCCGGATCGGTCGCCCCGGTGACGAAGGCATGGCGAAGCAGAACGATATGGCCGCCGTCGCGCAGCAGTGCCCAGCCCGCATCGGTTGCGTGGGCAATGCTCGGAACGACAAACAGGAAGAGTGCCAGGGCAAGTCGCAGCATCGAGAGTCCTTTGACGGTCCCAGAAAGGCCGGGGCCGTGAATGGCATATAGGGACCGCAAAGCCGGTCAGAAGACAAGCGGAGGAACCGGTGGTCGACGCTGAGGCGTTCCGCGAGCGCCCGATTGCACCGCGATCCGCGCTCGCCTATCACGGGAAAAATGTCGCCGCCCCAAAAATGACTCCGCTCACCGAAACCGTCCTCTTCGTCTTCAGCCTCGTCGCGCTCGGCTATCTCGCCGGGTTCACCGGCTATCTGAAGCCGGCAAGCGGCGAAGGCATATCCGAATTCGCCGTCAACGTGGCGATGCCGCTGCTGCTCTTCCAGACTATGGTGAAGTCGGACTTCCACGGTGTGGCCCCATGGTCGCTGTGGGGCGTCTACTTTGCCGCGGTCGCCGTCACCTGGGCCGCCGGCCATCTGGTGACGACGCGCATCTTCGGCCGGGATGCCCGCGCGGGAATCGTCGGCGGCGTTTCCTCGGCCTATTCCAATGTCGTGCTGCTCGGGGCGCCTTTCATCCTCGGCATTTTCGGCCCGAACGGCTTCGAGGTCTTGTCGCTGCTCGTCTCCATCCACCTGCCGGTCATGATGATGGCCTCGATCGTGCTGTTCGAGATGTTCGGCCGTGGCGGCAGCGAACCGGTGCATCCGCTGCGCGTCGTCAGGAATTTTCTGAGGCGGCTGTTCGTCAATCCGTTGATCATCGGCATTCTGGCGGGGCTTGCCTGGCGCTTAACCGGCGCGCCGCTGCCGGCGCTGATCGGGCGGCTGGTCGACGCGCTCGCCGATACGGCCGGACCGGTGGCGCTGTTTGCGATGGGGCTCAGCCTGCGCCGCTTCGGCATCTCGGGCAACATCCGGCCGGCGCTCGCGCTGTCGGCGCTGAAGCTCTTCCTGATGCCGGCGCTGGTGCTTCTCCTGGTCTGGCTGCTCGGCCTGCCGCCGCTGACGGCAAAGGTGGCCGTGGTGGCGGCGGCGCTGCCTTCCGGCATCAATTCCTATCTCATCGCCGTCCAGTTCAACACCGGCCAGGCACTGGCGTCGAACCAGATGACAATCGCCACAGCAAGTGCGGTGCTGACCACGTCGTTCTGGCTGACAGTGGTCGTGCACGTGTTCGGCTAGGGCCATTAGCCCAGCCGGCTCTCGCCTTTGCTGGCCTAACCCCTATATGCCATCTTGTGATTGCTTGCCGGGCTTTCCCTAGGTAAGAGCAATGCGCCAGCGTGCGGCCTTGCACGCCCATCGAATATCCAGAAAAACGGCCGATCAGCGCGCCGAACGGAGGCCAGACCATGCTTCAGAAAACCAGTCATTTCATGCGCCAGGCCAATCTCATCAACGGCGAATGGGTGCAGGCCGACAGCGGCCAGACCGTCGACGTCAACAATCCGGCCACGGGCCTCAAGATCGGCACCGTGCCGAAGTCGGGCAAGGCAGAAACGCGCCGCGCCATCGAGGCCGCGGAGGAAGCCTTCAAGAGCTGGCGCAAGACCACCGCGCTCGAGCGCTCGAAGCTGTTGCGCAAGCTGCACGATGCGATGATGGACAATCAGGACGTGCTGGCCGAGCTGCTCACCATCGAGCAGGGCAAGTCGCTGTTCGAATCCAAGGGCGAGATCGGCTCGGCCGCGAGCTATATCCTGTGGTTCGCCGAGGAAGGCCGCCGCACCTATGGCGACATCGTGCCGTCGCCCTGGGGCGACCGCCGCATCCTGGTGACAAAGGAACCGGTCGGCGTCATCGCCGCCATCACGCCGTGGAATTTCCCGTCCTCGATGCTCGCCCGCAAGCTTGGTCCGGCGCTGGCCGCAGGCTGCACGGCCGTGGTCAAGCCGGCTTCGCAGACGCCTTACTCCGGCCTCGCCTGGGGCGCGCTCGCCGAGGAGGTCGGCTTCCCTAAGGGCGTCATCAACATCCTGACCGGCTCGGCCGGCGAGATCGGCGACGAGATCTGTGCCAATCCGCTGGTCAAGAAGATCACCTTCACCGGCTCGACCGAGGTCGGCAAGATCCTGATCCAGAAGTCGTCGGTCACGGTCAAGAAAGTGTCGATGGAACTCGGCGGCAACGCGCCGTTCCTGGTCTTCGACGATGCCGACGTCGATCGCGCCGTCACCGGCGCCATCACCGCGAAGTACCGCAATTCCGGCCAGACCTGCGTCTGCACCAACCGCTTCCTCGTCCAGGCGGGCGTCTATGACAAGTTCGTCGAGAAGCTCGCCGCCGCCAGCGACAGCCTCAAGGTCGGTTCCGGCCTGGAAGAAGGCGTGCAGCAGGGGCCGCTGATCGACGAGAAGGCAGTCGAGAAGGTCGAGGAACTGATCGCCGATGCAACGTCGAAGGGCGGCAAGGTCGTCGCCGGCGGCAAGCGCCATGCGCTTGGCGGTTCATTCTTCCAGCCGACAGTCATCGCCGATGCGACGCCGAAGATGCGCTTCATGAAGGAAGAGATCTTCGGGCCGGTCGCGCCGGTGTTCAAGTTCGAGACCGAGGAAGAAGCGATCGCCTTGGCCAACGACACCGAGTTCGGCCTCGCCTGCTATTTCTACACCGGCGATCTCGGCCGCGCCTTCCGCGTCATGGAAGGGCTGAAATACGGCATGGTCGGCGTCAATGAGGGCCTGATCACCACCCCCGAAGCGCCGTTTGGCGGCGTCAAGGAATCCGGCCTCGGCAAAGAAGGCGGACATCAGGGCATCGAGGATTATCTCGATACCAAATATGTCTGCATCGGCGGGCTCGGCCTCTGACTGCCAGCCACCGGTGGGGCAGGCACCTGGTCTGCCCCCGCCGGAGGCAACCAGCATAGTCCGCGGATCAATGAACTGACGTTTTCGGGCACAGCGATGAAGGACGGCGAGGTCTTCGGTACGACGCAGGCGGGCGAGCGGGTTCGCCGTTTCACCATCCGCGGCGGCGGGCTGACCGCCAACGTCATCGGGCTCGGCGCGATCATCCAGGATTTGCGGCTTACCGGTCACGACGCGCCGCTGGTGCTGGGCTACGACCGGTTCGAACCCTATGAGACCGATCGCGCCTATTTCGGCGCCGTGGTCGGCCGCTTCGCCAACCGCATTCGCGACGGCCGCTTCACCATCGCCGGCAAGCGCTACCAGACGGAGCGCAACTTCCTCGACAAGCACACGCTGCACGGCGGCTCGGAAGGCTATTTCCACCGGCCATGGACCGTCTCGCTGCATGGCCGCGATTTCGTGACGCTGACGCTGCACGATCCGGACGGCACGATGGGCTTTCCAGGGGCGCTGGACGTCACCTGCACCTACCGGCTGAAGATTCCCGGCACGCTCAGCATGGAGTTGACCGCCACATGCGAGGAGCCGACGCTCTGCAACCTGGCGCAGCACTCCTACTTCAATCTCGACGACGGTGGCGCCGGCGACATCCTCGACCACCGGCTGATGCTCAATGCCGGCGCCTACACACCCGTCGATAGCGAGATGATCCCGACCGGGGCGGTGAAGCCGGTCGACGGCACACCTTATGACTTCCGCCAGGCGAGGCCGTTGCGCATGGAAACGGAAGGCGAGCAGCTTCCCTACGACGTGAATTTCTGCCTCGCCTCGAGCCGTGGACCGCTGCACCAGGCGGCCTGGGTGCAAGGCGCCAATTCCGGCATCGAGATGGAAGTCTGGACCACCGAACCCGGCCTGCAGCTCTATATCGGCCAGTATGTGGCGCCGACATCGCCTGGGCTCGACGGCCGCCGCTACAAAACCTTTTCAGGCTTCTGCCTCGAAGCGCAGGCCTGGCCCGACGCGCCGAACCGGCCCTATTTCCCGCAGGCTACGCTGTGGCCTGGCCAGATCTACCGTCAGGTGACGGAATACAGGTTCAGGCTTCCTCAGCCGGCAGACGCTGCTTGAAGCGTCTCAAATGGCGCCAACGCGCCGCGAACCTGCACGACGGCGGCGGCCACTTGATGCGCGCGCCGAGCCGCGTCGGCGGCCGCGTGGCCGGAGAGCCGTGCTGCCAGATAGCCGCCATTGAAGGAATCGCCCGCGCCAGTGGTGTCGACGGGCGAGGCGACATGCACGGCTCCCACTGTTTGCAAGGCTCCATTCATGGCAATCAATGCTGGTTGTTCACCATTCTTGACGACGACCTCGCCGACTAACCTGCCCATGCGTTCGGCGGTCGCCTGCGGCGCGATATCGCCAAAGAGCATCTGTTCGTCAGGGAAGGTCGGCAGCGCAATGTCGGTAACCGCCAAGGCTTCGAGGATCGCGGCCTGCGCCGTCTCGCGGCTCTGCCAGAGCCGTGGACGATAGTTGGGATCAAAGGCGATGAGGGAGCCTGCCGCGCGCGCCATGGCGACCGCCGCCAGCAACGTCTTGCGCGCCGGTTCATCGAGAATTGCCAGGGTGATTCCGGAAAAATAGACAAGCGCCTGGCTTTCAAGGCTTTTCGCCAGCGCAGCAGGATCTGAGGCCAGTTGGCGCGCCGCGGCATCGCTTCGCCAATAGGTGAAGGCGCGCTCGGCTCCGGTGAGCGTGATGGCGTAAAGGCCGGGTCTGGCACCGGCAATGACCGGGCTGTTGCCGATGCCAATGCCGTTCTGAGCGAAGAAACCGATCTGATCGCGGGAGAAGGGATCGTCGCCGAAGGCGGAGACATAGGTCGCCGGCCGGTTCGGGCTCAATGCGTGCAGAGCCCATAGCGTATTGAAGGTGTCGCCGGCAAAGCCCATGCGCCAGTTCGGCCCTGCCTGGCCCGACAGTTCGAGCATGCATTCGCCGATCGACGCGATACCATTGGCTTCCATTCGGCTTATCCTCCTAAGGCTTTGTTGCTGTAGCTTTTTGCAACCGCTAGCGCCATGCTTGGCTAAGGCCGATATTTGCGCCAGAAGCGATTTCCCACAGGCGGGACGGGATGCTGCATGCAGCCCGTGACGTTATCAGCCGAAGAGGAACCGGTTTGGCATCGATATGGCGTTACATTCTTGCGGGTCTCGGTCTGGCTGCCCTGCTGGTCGGCATCCTGGCAGTCGTCTATCTGACGGCGCCGCACTCGGCACCGGGCCCCGACACGTCGCGCTCCAAGAAGACGGCGAGCGGGCTGTTTGTCGCCAGCTTCGAGCCGGAGCGCGGCGTCATCCGGCAAGGCGAGTTGCAGTCCTGGCTGCTGACGCTGAAAACCGCCGCCGGCGCCCCGGTGGAGGGTGCTGCGATCACCGTCTCGGGCGGCATGCCGCAGCACAATCACGGCCTGCCGACCAGTCCGCAGGCGACCGACTATCTGGGCGGGGGACGCTACCGCATCGACGGCATCAAATTCACGATGAGCGGCTGGTGGCAGCTGCGCTTTGGCATCTCAGCGGCGGCGGGGTCCGATTCCGTCGTCTTCAACATCGTCTTGTGAGCGGCCGATGAGGCGTCTTGCCCGCGTCGCAAGCCTTTCCGCTCTGGCCGCGCTCGCTTTGCTTGGCGGCTGCGGCAAGCCCGAGTTCAGCGACGCCGAGAAGAAGACCATCGCTTCGCTGGCGTTGAACACGCTGCCGGCGCTTAAAGCGGACACCACGAACCAGTACGCAGATGTGCCGGCCGCGGCAGCGCTCGGATCGACGCTGTTCTTCGATGTCGGCATGAGCCGCGACGGCACGGTGTCCTGCTCGACCTGCCACAAGATCGATCGCCAATTCCAGGACGACCTGCCGCAGGCCGTCGGCGTCGGCCGCACCAACCGGCGCACCATGCCCTTGGCCGGCGTGGCGCGCGATCCCTGGTTCTTCTGGGACGGACGGCGCGACAGCCTTTGGGCGCAGGCGCTGACGCCGCTCGAAAATCCGCTCGAGCAGGCCGGCAACCGCGCTGCCTTCGCGCACTACATCAAGAACCGGTTCGGCGAGCGCTATGAGCGAATCTTCGGACCGCTGCCCGATCTGTCGGCAGTTCCGGCCAATGCCAGCCCTCTCGGCACCGATGCCGAAAAGGCGGCATGGAACGCAATGCCGGCCAGCGAGCATGAGGACGTCAACCGTGTCTTTGCCAATATCGGCAAGGCAATCGCCGCCTTCGAGCGATCAATCGAGCCGCAACAGACGCGTTTCGACCGCTTCGCCATCGATCTCGCGACCGACAGCAAGCCGCAAGGCGACGCGGCATTCTCGGCGGAAGAGATTCTCGGGCTGAGGCTGTTCATCGGCAAGGCCAATTGCGTGACCTGTCACAATGGGCCTCGTTTCACCGACAACTCTTTCCACAACACCGGCGTGCCGCCAGTCAAGGATCTGCCGCCGGATCGCGGCCGGGTCGACGCGGTGGCTCAGGTTCAGGCCGATCCGTTCAACTGCTTCGGCAAGTTCCGCGACGGCGACGCCAGCGCTTGCCGGGAGCTGCGTTTCATGGTGAAGGATGGGCAGGATTTGGTGCGCGCATACAAGACGCCGTCGCTGCGGGGCGCGGCCGCCCGTTCGCCCTATATGCATGCCGGACAGTTTTCCACGCTCGACGAAGTGGTGGCGCATTATTCGAAGGCAGCGCCCAGCGTCGAAGGCGTTTCGGAAGTCCATCCGCTCGATCTGTCGGATCGAGAGCGGGCGGCGCTGGTGGCGTTTCTCAAGACCCTGTCCGAGTAGCTATCGGTCCTTCACCGTCTCCATCGCCACGAAGGTCGAGGTCTGCGCCACGTGGGGGAGGGCCGAGATGCGCTCGCCGAGCACGCGGCGATAAGCGGCGATGTCGGTGGTGCGGACTTTCAGGAGATAGTCGAAGCTCGACGCCATCATATGGCACTGCTCGATTTCCGGCACGCCCTGCACCGCGCGATTGAAAGCGTCGAGCGCGGTCGAGCGCGTGTCGGAAAGCTTCACCTGGACGAAGGCGACATGGCCTTCGCCCATGCGTTCGCGGTCGATGATCGCGCGATAGCCCCTTATATAGCCGTCCTTCTCCAGCCGCTTCACCCGCGCCTGCACCGGCGTCTTCGACAGGCCGACCCTGGTCGCCAACTCCGACATGGAAAGCCTGCCGTCGCGCCCGAGCGCGGACAGGATATTGCGGTCGATGCGGTCCAATTGATCTTCGATCATCGATTTCATAGTGAAATTGACGGATAGGAGCCATATATCATAGTTCGATCAGACTATCGTGGCGATTTCTTTGGACCGACCTAGATTTCCAATTGTGCTAGCTTGCGCCAATTGGTCCGGTGATCGCCAGACCGCTCCCTAATGCTCGCTTTCATGGACCCGATATGCCGCTCGATGCCATCCGCCAGCAGATCCGCGCCAACTATTTGCCCGACGAAGACGAGGCGGTGAAGCGCCTCTCCGCTGCGGCCGGGCTTTCGGCGGAGGAGCGCAAGGCGATCTCGGCCCGCGCCGCCGATCTGGTGCGCGCTGTGCGTGGCTCGACTGATCCTCGGCTGATGGAGGTTTTTCTCTCCGCCTACGGCCTGTCGACCAAGGAAGGCGTGGCGCTGATGTGCCTGGCCGAGGCGCTGCTGCGCGTGCCCGACGCCGAGACGATGGACGATCTCATCGCCGACAAGATCGCGCCGCATGACTGGTCGGCGCATTCGGGCAGTTCGAGCTCAATCTTCGTCAACGCCTCGACCTGGGCGCTGATGCTTACCGGCCGCGTGCTCGACGAAGGCGAGGGCGGCATCGAAGGCACGCTGCGCGCCATGGTGCGCAGGCTCGGCGAACCGGTCATCCGCAAGGCCGTCGCGGCGGCGATGCGCGAAATGGGCGAGCAGTTCGTGCTCGGCCGCACCATCGCCGAAGCGGTCAAGCGCGGCCGGCCGATGACGCAGAAGGGCTATCTCTATTCCTTCGACATGCTGGGCGAGGCGGCGCGTACCGAGGCCGACGCACTGCGCTATCACAAGGCCTATGCCGACGCGATCTCTTCGCTCGACGCCGGTTCGAATGGCCCCGACATCCGCTACAACCACGGCATTTCGGTCAAGCTATCCGCGCTTCATCCGCGCTATGAGGTGGCGAAGAAAGAAAAGATGCTACCGGTGATGGCCGAGCGGCTCCTGTCGCTGTCGCTCGCCGCGCGGCATTCGCGCATGGGCCTGAATATCGATGCCGAGGAGGCCGACCGGCTCGATCTGTCGCTCGACGTGATCGAAAAGGTCTTGGCCGAACCGGAACTCGCCGGCTGGGACGGTTTCGGCGTCGTCGTCCAGGCCTATGGCTCGCGCGCGGCCTTCGTCATCGACTGGCTCTATGCGCTGGCGAAAAAATACGACCGCAACATCATGGTACGGCTGGTGAAGGGCGCCTATTGGGATACCGAGATCAAGCGAGCGCAGACGCTTGGGTTAACCGGCTATCCGGTCTTCACCCGCAAGACCAACACCGATGTCTCTTATCTCGCCTGTGCGAAGAAACTGCTGTCGATGACCGACCGCATTTACCCGCAATTCGCCACCCACAACGCGCATACCGTGGCGGCGATCTTGTCGATGGCGAAGGATCGCAATTCCTTCGAGTTCCAGCGCCTGCACGGCATGGGCGAATCCCTGCACGAGACGGTGCGCAAGTCCGAAGGCACGCGCTGCCGCATCTACGCGCCGGTCGGCGCGCATTCCGATCTGCTCGCCTATCTGGTACGGCGGCTCTTGGAAAACGGCGCCAACTCCTCCTTCGTCCATCAATTGACCGACGAGGAGGTCGAGCCGGAGGAGATCGCCCGCGATCCGCTTGAGACAGTGGAAAGCCAAGGTCCCGCCGCCAATCCGGCGATCGCGCGTCCGGCCGCGATCTTCGGCGCCCACCGGCGCAATTCCAAAGGTTTCGACATCAGCGATCCGGTGACGCTTGCGGCCATCGACAGAGCAAGGGCGGAATTTGCCGGAGCGGACCGCTGGCACGCCAAGCCGGTCACGCGCGCCGCCGGCTACGGCAAGCAGCGCCAGATCGTCAATCCGGCAAAGCCCGACGAGATCGTCGGCACCGTGCATGAGTCGGCGGCCAAGCAGGTGGCGACCGCCGTGCGCATCGCCGTCGACGCGCAGCCAGCCTGGGCAAAACGCCCGGTTGCCGAGCGCGCCACGATCCTCAACCGCGCCGCCGACCTCTACGAGGCCAATGCCGCCGAGTTCTTCGCTTTGGCCACCCGCGAGGCCGGGAAGTCGCTGGCCGACGGCGTCGCCGAAGTGCGCGAGGCAGTCGACTTCCTGCGTTATTACGCAGCCGAGGCGGCGAGTGCCGAAGCTGGCACCGAGGCGCGCGGCGCTGTCGTCTGCATCTCGCCGTGGAATTTCCCGCTGGCGATCTTCACCGGCCAGATCGCCGCGGCGCTGGTCACCGGCAATTCGGTGATCGCCAAGCCCGCCGAACAGACCCCGCTGATCGCCTTCCGCGCCGTCGAGATGCTGCGCGAGGCCGGCGTGCCGGAGGACGTCATCCAGCTTCTGCCGGGTGACGGCCCCTCGGTCGGCGCGCCGCTCACCGCCGACCCGCGCATCGCCGGCGTCTGCTTCACCGGCTCGACCGAGGTCGCCAAGCTGATCGAGAAGCAACTGGCCGAGACTGCGGCGCCCGACGCCATGCTGATCGCCGAAACCGGCGGATTGAACGCCATGATCGTCGATTCCACCGCGCTGCCCGAGCAGGCGGTGCGCGATATCCTCGCTTCCGCTTTCCAGAGCGCCGGCCAGCGCTGCTCGGCGCTGCGCGTGCTCTATATCCAGAAGGACGTCGAGAAGAAGATGCTGGAAATGCTGAAGGGCGCGATGGAAGCGCTTACCGTCGGCGATCCGTGGGCGATCTCGACCGATGTCGGTCCGGTCATCGACGACGAGGCGCAAGGCTCGATCAGCGACTATTGTACGAAGAAGGGGCTGGAGGGCCGACTGGTCGCCAAGCTGGAGGCGCCGAAGAACGGGCGCTTCGTCGCGCCGCACGTCTTCCGCGTCAAGGGCATCGAGGAGATGGAGCGCGAGGTGTTCGGCCCGGTGCTGCATGTTGCGACCTTCGACGCCGACGATATCGATGCGGTGATTGCCGCTATCAACCGCAAGGGCTACGGCCTGACCTTCGGCCTGCACACCCGCATCGAGGGCCGCGTGCAGCATTTCGTCGACGGCATCCATGCCGGCAACATCTATGTCAACCGCAACCAGATCGGCGCCGTCGTCGGCTCGCAGCCCTTCGGCGGCGAAGGGCTGTCGGGCACGGGGCCGAAGGCCGGCGGGCCGCATTATCTGCGCCGCTTCCGCAAGGGACCGGAGGCCGGTACGGAGGTCGGCGAAGGCCATAAGGTGACGGCGACCGAACTCGCCGACAATCTGCCGGATCCGACGCTGCGCGGCTGGTCGACGCGGCCGGATCGCGTGGCGATCCTGAGAAAGCATCTGCGCGGCAAGGGGGCGGCGGCGATTGCCGCCGCGGCGAGCCTCGATTTCGGCCAGGTCGACCTGCCGGGCCCGACCGGCGAAGCGAACACACTGTCGCTTTCGCCGCGCGGGCGCGTGCTCTGCCTCGGGCCGGATGCCGACACGCTGCTTGCCCAGACCATCCAGGCGCTTGCTGCGGGCAACGCCGTTCTGGCGGTGGCGCCGGGCGCGCCTGCGGCGCTGTCGGCGCTGACCGGCAAGGGCCTGCCGCTTGCGGCGATCGACGGCCGTCCCGACCCGGTCGAAGCGCGATCGCTGCGCGTCGATGTCGTCGCCTTCTCCGGCAAGCCGGAAGCCGCGCGCGTCGTGCGCAAGGTGATCGCCGAGCGCGCCGGGCCGATCGTGCCGCTGGTCAGCGAAGTGCTCAACCCGGCGGCCTATGCGCATGAGCGCGCGGTCTGCGTCGACACGACCGCGGCGGGCGGTAATGCCAGCCTGCTCGCCGCTGCTTAGGGCGTATTGACATTCAGGTGATGCCGGCCTGCGAATGGCGGCTTCCTGCGCTTCCGGCCTTCGCCGGCCGAAGCATTTATGAGTGGCGTGGCAGCTAAGGCTACGGCCGGCGTAGGCCGGTGCTCACGTACTTAAGTACGCTCCGCTCCGGTTCTCCGAAGCCACCATTCTCGACTCGGCCTGACCTGAATCTCAACACACCCTATCCGTCGAAGGAAGTTGGCCATTGCTCGTCAGCGGTCAGGCGCCTTCGACGACTGAAAACCCTTCGAATTGCGGATGGCCGAGATAGTGCACCTGCGAGCTGCCGGCGTTGCGGTGGGCGTCGCGGAAATTCTCCGACTTCGTCCAGGCGACAAAATCGTCGTGGCTCGCCCAGACCGTGTGCGAGGCAAACAACGTATAGCCCTCGGTCTCGTTGACCGGGCCGCGCAGCAAATGGAATTCCTTAAAACCCTTCATCTCGGAGAGGCTGGAATCGCGGTTTTTCCAGACGTCCTCGAAGGCTTCTTCCGAGCCGTTCTGGACCTTGAAGCGGTTCATGGCGATGTACATTGGTTTCCTTCCAGAATGAGTGCCCTGTGGCGATTGGTTGAGGGTATGAAACGGCGAGGCGGCGGTTCTTAAAACGGACCGATGCGGGCTTTGAACACCCAACTCGACCTGCCGGTCTCCGGTGGAATGGGCGGGAACGGGGCTTGCTGGCGCACCAGTTTCAGGGCGAATTGGTCCAGCTCGGCAGACCCTGAACTTTCTGCAAGCTGCAAGTAGCTGATGCTGCCATCGGCCATGACAACGAAAACCACCCTGGCATTGTTGCGGGCCTTTTCCTGAATCGCTTTCGAAACGCGACGGTTGGCGCGGGCAAGCTTCTTCTGGATTTCACCGCTGTAGCGGGATCCCATCGCATTGCCGGCCGCGGCCTCTTTTTTGCCCTTGCTGGAAATCACCGGCTGGTCGCGTTTCTCGCCATCCGCCGCGCCGCGAGAATCATTGGTTTTGCTCGTTCCTTCAAGTCCGGCTGGTCCGCTTGGCCTTGCAGTTGGGACCGGTGGCGTCCCGGTATCGGCAGGAGGCGTCCCGGCGCTTTGCATCTGAACCGCAGACGATGTTTCCTGCGGCTCAGCCCTTGGAGCGATATTCTGATCATCCTGGCGCGGGATGGCAGCCGTCAGCGCGTCCGGAGTGGCGGTCGCCCGTTTGACGGCTTCCGGCGGAGGCTCAGGTGCCGCCGGCTCCTCTACTGCTTGAGGCGTGTCGGTTGGAGGCACGGATCGAACTGCCTCAGGCTTGGCCGGCCGCGGATCAGGCACCAAGGTCACATCCATCACGCCAGGGTCGCGGCCATCCAAAGCGCTGCCGACCACATCAGCGCCTGATTGATCAGAGCCTTCGGACTGGATTGCATCGATGGAATCGATTGTACCGGCAGATGCGATCAGAAATGCCGCCGCGGCAGCGGCATGGAGCAGACAGGAGACCGCAATCGCCACCGTCCATTTGCGCTCCCCGGCCGACTGCTGCGCTTGCGCAAGCGGTTCGGCCGGCACGATCGCCAGTTCGTTGCCAGCGTCGGGGAGGGGGCTGATTTCATGCATGTCTCGCGACGAGACCTGCCGCGAGCGACGTGGAATTGTCAAATCAAGATCGGTTGCCGAAAGTCGCCCGAAGCCGAAGCTAGCCAAGGGCCAGGCAACGGCATTTCGGGTGAGCGTCAGCGCCACGGCTTGTCAGACCCCGAAAGCGATGCCGGTCTTGGTCGAAGTCTTCAGGCCGCGCATGCACGCCGCCGGCTCGACGCCGGTTCCGGCGCATTCCGTCGCGCTGTTGATCAGCACGCGGCTGATCTTGCCGCAGTCGGCCCCGGCAAGATCGAAGCGCGTGACTTTCGTCTTGCCGGCAGGCAGGTCCTTGAAATCGAGCACGGTGAGGCGGTCGACGACGCCGGCCTCGTTGAACAGCGCGATCTCGAAAGCCGCCTTCGACAGGTCGGCGCCGAGCGCGTGTTGACGATGAAGGTCAAGCGGCAGCCCTTGTCGGAGGGTTGCGCGGCGTTGAGCTCGAGGTTTAGGGCCGGGGCCGGCGCGGACTGGGCCCACGCCGGCGCCGTTGCAAGCGACATCGCCAGCGCCGAGGTCAAGAGACGAAGCGATGTCGTTGAACGTAGCATTTCCAATTAGCCTCCGAAACGCATGGTTGCTGCCAGCTTCAGCGTGATGCCGGGTTCGTAGAGAACGGCGGTCGTGCTTCCGTTGAGCGGGTTGGTGTATTTGACGTCGAACAGATTGTCGGCGCGGAAGTCGACCTTGAGATTGTCCGTCGCCTGGTAGCTGGCAAAGGCATTGACCAGCGTGTGGTCCTTGGCCACCGGATTGCCCTTGGGCTTGCCGTTGTATTGCACCTCGCCGCCGACCGTCAGCTTGTCTTCGAGGAAGCGGAGGCCGAGCTGCGCGGTCAGCTGCGAGGAGGGGATGCTGGCAAGATCGGCCCGCTCGCCTTCATACGAGATGGTGTGGCCATTGATGATGGAGGCCGAGAGCCCGGCATAGCCCCAGCCGGCGTCGTAGACGCTTTCCAGCTCGAAGCCGTTGATCTTGGCCTTGGCGAAGTTCTGGTACTGGAAGCAGATCGGGATGCCTGGGCCGAATGGGCAGCCGCTGGTCGGGTCGAAGGCCGAGAGCGTGACGCCGTCGATGTAGTCCTCGACATTGTTGTTGAAATAGGCAGCCTTGAGCCGCAGCGCGTCGCCGGCCTCGACAATGTCGTTCTGCTTGTAGTTGACGCCGAATTCGACGGTCTTGCCGGTTTCGGGCCTGAGATTGGGATTCGGCAGGAACGGGAAGGTGACGCCCGCCGGATGGTTGCCGCTGATGAGCGTCTCCGTCAGCGAGGGCGAGCGGTAACCTTCCGCGTAGGTGCCGTAGAACTGCAGGCCCGCGAGGCTGGCGCTTTCAAAGGGTGAGACCCCGACGGTGATGCGCGGCGACAGACGGTCGCCCGATGTCTCATGCGCGGAGTCTTTCAGGCTATAGCTGTCATAGCGTAGGCCTGTGATGACCTCGAGCCATTCCCAGGTCAGCTTGTCCTGAATGTAGGCGCCCGACACGTTGCGCTTGCCGGACGGCGTATAGAAGCTGTCGCCACCGGCCGTGCCGCCCGTCTCGACGTCGTCGCCGACCCAGTCGCCGCCATAGGTCAGTTCGTGCGCAATGCCTGCGGTCTCGAAGCGCGAGGTGTTCCAGATGTCGATGCCGGTGGTGCCGACATCGAAGGTCGACAGCGAGCCGGCCGGCAGTACGACGGGCAGGCCTGTGCTCGGATCGAACCGATTTTGCGGGACAAGCGTCGTCAGATCGAGAACGGTCTTGTTGTAGGAGGTGTTGATGTGGAGGTCGAGCCAGCTTTTGGCGTCGTCGGTGATGTTGTAGCGGGCAGTGAAGGTGTTCGACTTGAGATCGACATCGTTGGCGGGAACGCCGCTGCTTGTCTCCGTCCATCCGTCGCTGGAGCCGACCCAGCCGAGCTTCAGCTCGCTGTTTTCGGTCGGGTGGATGGTGGTCTTGAGCAGGCCGCTCAGCACGTCGAAGCCGGTGCCGGCCACGGTGTCGCCGCCGCCATTCTTGTAGTCACCGTAGTCCCGATAGACGATGTTGCCCAGAACATCCCAGTTTTCGTTGAAGCGGTAGGCGCCGCTGGCACTGGTGGTCCAGCCCTTGCCGTTGCTTTCATAGCGCCCGGTGACGGAGGCGGCCCAGCTTTCCTTCGGCTTGAGGAAATCTTCGGCGTCCTTGGTGTCGAAGAAGACGACGCCGCCGATGGCGCCAGAGCCGTAGGTGTTGGCGACCGGGCCACGGATCACGTCGACGGATTTGATGAGCTCGGGATCGACATAGAAGGTCGACTGCGTGCCATGGTCCGAGCGCTGGAAATCCTGCCTGGCGCCGTCGACGATCACCGCGACGCGGCCGAAATCCTGCAGGCCGCGGATGTTGATGCTGGAGCTGACCCGCCGCGCGTCGGCCTGCACGGTGACGCCGGGAACGCCGAGCAGCATCTCGTTCGGCGTCGTCGCCATGCGCCGTTCAAGCTGCTCCTCCTGGTCGACATGGCTGGCCGAGGCCAACGACTGGATCGCCGTCTCGCCGGTGCGGCTGATGACCAGGATCTTGTCGAGCAGAGTTCCCTCGGCAGCGGGTTTCTCATCGGCCTTCTTTTTTTGATCGGCCTGCTGGTCGGCCGTCGGCTGCGCGGCCTGTTGCGCTTTCGCGGCCGGCACGCCGAGCGCAATTGCCGCTGCTCCAGTCATTAGTAGGGCGATTGCCTTCGCCATCGATCGGAAGCCCGGGCCGGCATCCGCCTGGCCCGTCCGTCCCCAATTCACCAACCCCATGCCCCAACTCCAGATTCAAGGCTCGATGCTGGCTGGCGCGGGGCTCGCTTGCATTTTTGATCACGTCCGGCGTCTTAAATGTTGACTCATTTAGTCCGGTAATGCACTGACTAGTAAACATGACTATTCAAGTCAAGAATTGAATCGGCAATTTACGAGCGCCTGGCCAGACGGCCGGCACAGCAGAAGGACCGACCCGATGAACACGCATAATCCCAACGACTTCCGCTATCGCGTCCGCCGTTCGGACGACACGCAGCCCCGCTACGACCGGGTGCCGATGGCGGTGCGCACGCTCTCCAGCAACACACTGTTCCAGGGCGAGCATGAGATTGGCATCGAGCATCATGGCGCGCTCTACCGCCTGAAAATCACCCGCCAGGGCAAGCTGATCCTCAACAAGTAAGCACAATCGGCAGGCGGAACAGTGCAGACAAAGGTGGGCAGGTGGACGACATGGACCAGCGCGTGAAGCCGTCGCCGGAAGAGATCCGGCGGGCACGGGAAGGCAATCCGAAGATGCGCGAGCGCGATCTCGCAGCCCAACTCGGCATTTCGGAAGCGGAGCTGGTCGCGGCGCATTGCGACTATGGCGTCGTGCGCGTCGAGCCGCGTGCCAACGACCTGTTGACCGGCCTCGAAGCGGTCGGCGAGGTGATGGCGCTGACCCGCAACGAAAGCGCCGTGCACGAGAAGATCGGCGTCTACGACAAGGTCGTCACCGGCAACCACAATGCCATGGTGCTCGGCGAGAACATCGACCTGCGCATTTTCCCGAAAGTGTGGGCGCATGGTTTCGCCGTCGAGAAGCGGGACGGCGGTGAGATCCGCCGCAGCCTGCAGTTCTTCGACGCGGCTGGCGAGGCGGTTCACAAAGTGCATCTGCGGCCGGCCTCGAACCTCTATGCCTACCAGAAGCTGGTGGCGAGCCTCGAATCGTCGACCCAGGAACCGACGGTCACGATCGCCTCAAGCGCGCCGGGAGGCGAAGGGGAGGCTCAAGGCTCGGTCGCCAGCATCGACGACCTGCGCGACCGCTGGAGCCGGCTGACCGACGTGCATCAGTTCTTCGGCATGCTGAAGACGCTGAAGCTCAGCCGCCGCGAGGCGGTGCGCATGGTCGGCCAGGACTATGCCTGGCTGCTCAACAACGATGCCGTCGGCGCCATGTTTCACCACGCGGCGGAAGGCAAAATGCCGATCATGTGCTTCGTCGGAAACCGCGGCTGCATCCAGATCCATTCCGGTCCGATCAAGTCGGTCAAGCCGATGGGGCCGTGGATCAACGTGCTTGACGAGACCTTCCACCTGCATCTGAGGACCGACCACATCCGCGAGGTCTGGGCGGTGCGCAAGCCGACCAAGGACGGCCATGTCACATCGCTCGAAGTCTATGACGCCCAGGGCGGCATGATCATCCAGTTCTTCGGCAAGCGCCATGAAGGCGAGGGCGAGCGCGAGGACTGGCGTTTTCTCGCCGAGAACCTGCCCCGGATCCCCAGTCCGACCGCTGCATGAGGCAAGACCCAATGCGTGCTCCATTCGATTTTCGCCCGGCGCTCGCGCCGCTGCTCGGCGCTCTGCTGGCTTTCACGACGCTGCCCGCCGGCGCCGAGGAAGGAGCGGCAACCTTCTCCGATACGTCGCGGCTCGTCGCCATCGGCGGCTCGATCACAGAGATCGTCTATACGCTCGGCGAGGAAGGCCATCTCGTCGCCCGCGATTCGACGAGCTATTTCCCGCAAGCCGCGCTCAAGCTGCCCGATGTCGGCTATATGCGTGCGCTGTCGCCGGAGGGTGTGCTCTCGGTCAACCCGTCGGGGATCCTCGCTTTGCATGGCAGTGGCCCGAAGGAAGCGGTCGACGTGCTGAAGAAATCGAGCGTGCCCTTCGTCGAAGTGCCCGAGCACTACAGCCATGAAGGCATCCTCGAAAAGATCCGGGTCGTCGGCAAGGCGCTGGGGGTCGACGCCAAGACCGAAAAGCTTGCAGCGGAGACGGACGCGAAGCTGACGGCGGCCGAAAAGCAGACGGCGTCGATCAAGGATCGCAAGCGCGTGCTGTTCGTGCTGTCGACGCAGGGCGGCAAGATCCTTGCCGCGGGCAGCGACACCGCCGCCGACGCCATCATCAAGCTCGCCGGCGCGATCAACGCGGTCGAGGGTTTTTCCGGCTACAAGGCGATGTCCGACGAGGCGATCGTCACCGCCAGGCCGGACGTGATCCTGACGATGAAGAACGCCGGACCGCCGGTCTCCGAAGATGAGCTGTTCGCCAATCCGTCGATCGCCACGACGCCGGCGGGTGCCGCCCGCAAGGTGATCAGCATGGATGGCGGCTATCTGCTGGGCTTCGGGCCGCGCACGGCCGAAGCCATCCACGATCTCGCCGTTTCGCTCTACGGCAGCCAGGTTACGGACTGAACGGCGATGGCCGAACAGTCGATTGCCGGTGCGGCGGGCATGACGATGGCAGCCGATGGCGACCGCTCGGCACGAGCAAGGATCGTGATCCTGCTTTTGTCTGTTGCGCTTGCGCTGTCAATATTCCTATCGCTGACCTCGGGCGCTTCGGACGCGTCCGCTGTCCGCGTCATCCGCGACTGGCTCACCGGAGCCGTGCCGGCCGATGCGGCGCTTGCCGCGCGCGACCAGCTGATCGTCTATGACATTCGCATGCCGCGCGTCCTGCTCGGCGTGCTGATCGGCGCGGCACTCGCAGTTTCCGGCGCGGTGATGCAGGGTCTGTTCCGCAATCCGCTTGCGGACCCCGGCCTGATCGGCGTCTCCGCCGGTTCGAGCCTCGGCGCGGTGGCCATCATCGTGCTCGGCACGACCTGGCTCGCGCCTGTGACGCTGGCCCTCGGCACGTTTGCCCTGCCGCTGGCGGCCTTCTTCGGCGGTCTTTCGGTGACATTGCTGCTTTACGCCATCGCGACGCGCCAGGGCCGGACCTCGGTCGCCACGATGCTGCTCGCCGGTCTGGCGATCGCCGCCCTCGCCATGGCGCTCACCGGCATCCTGATTTTCATGGCCGACGACAGGCAGTTGCGCGACCTGACCTTCTGGCAACTCGGCTCGCTCGCCGGCGCGACATGGCCGAAGATCGGCACCGTCGGGCCGGTGATCGTGCTGGCGCTGGCCGCAATGCCCTTCCTGTCGCGCGGCCTCAATGCACTGGCGCTTGGCGAGGCGACTGCCGGCCATCTCGGTATTCCGGTGCAGCAGCTGAAATACACCGCCATCGTTGGGGTGTCGGCTGCGGTCGGCGCGTCCGTCGCCGTCAGCGGCGGCATCGGCTTCATCGGCATCGTCGTGCCGCATCTCTTGCGCATCGCGATCGGCTCCCGGACAACCGTTACCTTTTGCCGGCCTCGGCCTTGCTCGGCGCCTCGCTGCTTCTGCTCGCCGATGCGGTCGCCCGCACTATCGTCGCTCCGGCCGAGCTGCCGATCGGCATCGTCACCGCGGTTGCCGGCGCGCCGTTCTTCCTGTGGATCCTGTTGCGCAAGCGCGGCGTCGTCGATTTGTGAACTGCCGATGATCGAAGCACGCAGCATCTCCGTGGCGATCGGCGGCAAGCGCATCGTATCGCATGTCGATTTCGCGGCGCGGCCGGGTGAGGTGACGGCAATCGTCGGACCGAACGGATCGGGCAAGACGACCCTGCTCAAGGCGCTAACCGGCGAGCTTCCCTATTCCGGCACGGTCGCCCTCAACGGCCGCGATCTGTCCGCCATGAAGCCGGTGGAGGCAGCGACGCTGCGCGCGGTGCTGCCGCAATCCACGACACTCTCCTTCCCCTTCACCGTGCGCGAGATCGTGCGCCTCGGCCTGATCGGCGGTCGCTCCGGCGTGCTGCCCGGCGAGGATGCGCGCTTGCCCGAGCGGGCGCTGGCGCGAGTCGATCTCGACGGTTTTGCCGGCCGCTTCTACCAGGAGCTTTCCGGGGGCGAGCAGCAGCGCGTCCAGCTTGCGCGCGTGCTCTGCCAGGTCTGGGCGCCGGTGCTGGAGGGCAGGCCGCGCTATCTGTTCCTCGATGAGCCGGTCTCAAGCCTGGACGTCAAGCACCAGCTCATCATCATGAACATCGCCCGCGACTTCGCCCGGCGCGGCGGCGGCGTGGTGGCGATCCTGCACGACCTCAACCTGACAGCCATGTATGCCGACCGCATTTTCGTGCTGCACGTCGGCCAGCTGGCTGCAGCCGGCTCGCCGACGGATGTGCTCAACGACGAATTGATCGAGAAGGTATTCGACTGCCGCCTCAAGGTCGGTGCGCTGCCGGCGGCTAGTGTGCCGTTCGTCCTGCCGCAATCAGCCGCTTAGGCGGCCGGAGCGCGTTGCTCCAGGAGGTCGATGCCGAGCAGGTGACGCACGTCCGGGCGCGCTGCGACGAGGTCGGCGATCGTGTAGCGGGAAAGCACGGCAAAGAAGGCGTTGAGCGCCTCGCGCAACGCCGAATTCAACGCGCAGCTGTCGACCAACGGGCATTCGGCGGCGTCGTTCTCGAAGCATTCGGCCATGGCGAAGCTCTCTTCGGTGACGCGCACGACATCGAACAGGCTGATCTGCTCGGCCGGGCGGCCGAGTCTTACGCCGCCGTTCCTGCCGCGCACGGTCTCGACTAGGCCGGCCTCGACCAGCGGCTGCAGGATCTTGAACAGGAACAGCTCCGAAACCGAATAGGCGGCGGCGATCTCGGGGATGCGGCTCAGCCTGTCGGTGTTCGCGGCGCAATACATCAGTATGCGCATCGCATAGTTGGTCTGGCGCGTGAGCCGCATGGTATCCTCGCAAAAACATTAGCTTGAGCCGAATATGGCCCATAGTTTGGAACAATTCCAGACTGGAGCGCCACATAGCTGAATAATCGTGTCAACTTTTTGTGCATGCCGACGCGTATGAGCGGCCCGATATGTCCCACAAGCTTTGGGCGAGCGTTTCGCCGCCGAAGGTCCTAGATAAGTGCGGGTGCAAACAGGAAACGGCCTTTCCATGTCACAATCAGCTCCGGCCCTCGCGTCGGTTCGATTCGACGCCGATGCGCAGGCAAAGCTCTCGGCATTGCGGCGGACCAAGTTCACTGCCGCCGCGGCGCTTGGCCTGTGCATCCTTGTCTTCGCGCTCACCAAGTCTTTCCAGGGCAGCCATCCGTGGCTCGGCTTCGTCGCCGCCTTCGCCGAGGCGGCGACCATCGGCGGGCTCGCCGACTGGTATGCCGTCGTCGCGCTGTTCAGGCGGCCGCTTGGGCTGCCGATTCCGCATACCGCCATCATCCCGGAGAACCAGCACCGCATCGCGGACAATCTCGGCCGCTTCATCGAAGCCAATTTTCTGGCGGCGGAGCCGGTGCGGGAAAAGCTCGCCGAGGTCGACTTTGCGGCGCTGGTCGCCGACTGGCTGGCCGACAGCGAACGCGCGGCGGGGCTATCGCGATTCGTCGCTCGGCTGGTGCCGCAGACACTGACGGCTGTAGAGCAGTCCGGGCTGCGCGACTTCGTCGCTAGCCGCATGCTGGAGCAGATCGAAAAGGTGCCGCTGGCGCCTTTAGCCGCGGAGTTGTTGTCGGCGCTCACCGACGATCGCCGCCATCAAAAGCTGTTCGACGAGTTTACCAGGGTGGTCGGGCGTTTTCTGAACGACGAGAAGGCGCTGGCGACGATGCGCGAGAAGATCCGCGAGGAGCTGCCGTCGCTCTTCAACCTGTTTCGCGCCGATGCCTATCTCCTGAAGAAGATCGTCGCCTCCGCCGGATCACTGCTCGATGAGGTGCGGGCCGACCCCAACCATCCGATGCGCGCCGAATTCGACCATTTCGCGCTCGCCTTCATCGAGCGTCTGCGGACGTCGAAGCAATATGCAAGACGCGCTGAGAAGCTGAAGCGCGATTTCCTGGGCCGCCCGGAAGTCAGGGCGCTGGCCGGCGACACATGGGCAAGCATGCGCCTCTTCATCGAGCAGGACGCCAACGCGCCCAATTCGATGATCCGCGAGCATCTCGCCAATATGTTCGTCGAGGTCGGCCGGCATCTGGCCGACGATGCCCAGATCAGAGCCGACATGAACCAGGGTTTTGTCGTGGCGCTCGCTTCGTTCGTCGAGAACCAGAAGACTGGCGTGTCGAAATTCATCGCCGATCAGGTCAAGCGCTGGGACCTGGCCCAGCTGACGCGGCTGATTGAGGTGAACATCGGCAAGGACCTGCAATATATCCGGTTCAACGGCATGGTGATCGGCGGCTTGGCCGGTTTGGTGCTCTATACGGCCGAGCGGATGTTTCTCCTCAATTGACGCGGACCGGGCGCGCACTATTCTCCCTAGCGGGTGCCGCAAAAGCGGCAGATCGGGAGGCGACGACATGGCAAGACAACCGGAATCCGATTCTTTCCTGGACATGTTCAGCAGGTTCGGCCGCGACCTGAAGCTGCCGAAGGTCGACGTCCAGGCGATCCTCGATCATCACCGCAAGAATCTCGAGGCTCTGGACAAGTCGGCCAGGGCAAGTGCCGCGGGCGCGTCGTCCGTTCTGTCGCGGCAGCACGAAATGGTGCAGGAGGCGCTCGGCGAAATCACCCGGATGGCGCAAAACTACCAGGCCCCGGGCAATCCGCAGGAGTTGATCACGAAGCAGGTGGATTTCGCCAGGAAATCCTTCGAGACGACGCTGAAGAATGCCGGCGAGGTCGCCGACCTGGTCCGGAAATCCGGCGCCGAATCGATCGAAATCCTGCGCGACAGGATCAAGGACGCGATGGCGGAAATCCGGGCCGGCTACAACGGGAAGTGATCCAGCGGCGCGTGAACACGCGTTCCCAGCTCGCAGCGAAACCGTCAACTCTAAGAGCAAAATCGCGCGTCCGCGAATTGACAGGAGCCGCCGGTTCATGGTCGGGAGACTGGCAGAAGCCACCGGGAAAGCAGGAATGACGGAAAATCGGCCGAGAACGCCGCCGACCTTCGAACAGTTGCGGACAATGGCCGGCCAGGAGATCGGCGTGTCGGACTGGACCACGGTCGACCAGCAGCGCATCGACCAGTTCGCCGCGTGCACGGGCGATCATCAGTGGATCCATGTCGATCCGGAGCGCGCGAAGCGTCAGAGTCCGTTCCGCACCACGATCGCGCATGGCTATCTGACGCTGTCGATCATCGGCGCGCTGGCGCTCGAGATGGGCATCGTGCCGGAAAACACGCAGGCCGCCTTCAATTACGGCTTCGACAAGGTGCGTTTCCTGGCGCCGGTGAAGTCCGGCGCGCGCATCAGGCTGCGCACAACGCTGCTCTCCATGGAGGATCGCGGCCCGGGCCAGTACCTGATGAAGGCTGCCAACACCGTCGAGATCGAAGGCGAGCAGAAGCCGGCGCTGACCGCCGAGACGCTGGTGATGATGTATGAGCGCCGCAAGCGGGCAGCGACCTGAGCGGCAGACCGTATTCCCTCACGTTGCCATCGCCGTCTCGAGCACCCTGAAGATGCGTTCATCCCCGCATTGGGCGGCATTGAAGCGCATGAAGCGGCCGGCGGTATGCGACAGGCTGAAGGCATTGCCCGGCGCCAGCACGACATTCTCCGCCAGCGCATGGCGAGCGACATCGGCAGCGTCGACGTTGTCGGGCAGGCGGCACCACAGGAACATGCCGGCCGGCTGGTCGATCCAGGGCATGATGCCCATCGCTTTCAACCTGCTGGCGGTCTCAGTCATGGCGCGCGCCAGGCGGGCACGCAACTGCTCGACATGCTTGCGGTAGCTGCCGTCCTTCAGCAGGGTCAGCACCAGCTCGGAGGAGAGCCGCCCGCCGCCGAAACTCGTGGCGATCTTGAGGTCGGTCAGCCCCTCCATCCAGTCGCGGGGTGCGGCGATGAAGCCGCAGCGCACCGAAGCCGACAGCGTCTTGGAGAAGGAGCCGATCTGGACGACGCGGCCGAGGCCGTCGAAGGCCGCCAGCCGCGGCGCCGGCGAGTGCTCGAAATCGGCGAAGATATCGTCCTCGATGATGGCGAGGCCGGATTGGTCGGCAAGCTTGAGCAACCGGTGGGCAACGACCGGCGAAAGCACCGCGCCGGTCGGGTTGTGGAGCGCCGAATTGGTGATGTAGAGGCGCGGCCGATGCTCGGCGAGCGCCTGCGCGAACAGGTCGATATCGGGTCCGGTTGGCGTCATAGGGACGCCGACGACCTTCGCGCGATGGGCGCGCAAAAGCGCATGGAAGTTGAAGTAGCAGGGATCGTCGACCAGCACGGTATCGCCAGGCTCGAGCAGGAAGCGGCACAACAGGTCGATCGCCTGCGTTCCGGATTCGGTGAGCATGATCTGGTCCGGCGAAGCCTCGACGCCATGCGCCGACAGGCGGCGGGCCAAGAGCTGCCGCAGCGCCGGCAGGCCGAGCGGCGTGCCGTAGTCGGCAAGCGTGGCGTCGTCGGTCCGCGCTGCACTGCGCAATGCCCGGCGCAAGGCGGCCTGCGGCATCCATGAGGCTGGCAGCCAGCCGCAGCCTGGCTTCAGCATGTCGCCGCTCGCATCCAGCGACTGCCGTGAGACCCACAGCGGATCGACGGCCCGGTCGAGCCGCGGTCCGATCTCGGCCAGCGACAGCGGCGCGAGCGGGCCGGCGGCATAGAAGCCGGAACCGGGCCGCGAACGGATTATGCCCTCGGCCGCGAGCCGCTCGTAGGCCTCGACCACGGTGGACTTCGACACCTGCATCGCGCCGGCGAAGGCGCGGATCGACGGCAGGCGCGCGCCCGGCGTCAGGATGCGCGCGGCGATCCGCTGCCGGATTGCCGCCATGATCGTTTCGACGAGTGTTCCGCCGGCATTCGGGTCGGGCGTGTCCATCTGTACTTCTCTACAGACCATTACAGTTTTGCGGAATTGTACCCCATTGTCTCTGGCTATGCCATGCGCCGCACCGGTACGAAAGCGCAAACGGAGCAGATGATGGACAAGAGTTTCAACGGCTGGCTGAACGGCTTCATAGGCGTACTGATCTTCAGCGGCTCGCTGCCGGCGACGCGCGTGGCAGTGGTGGATTTCGACCCGACCTTCCTGACCTCGGCCCGTGCGGCGATTGCCGGCCTGCTCGGCATTGCGATGCTGTTGTTGTTCCGCGAGAAGCGCCCGGAGCGAGGCGATCTGGTTTCGCTGGTGGTCGTTGCGCTGGGCGTCGTGGTCGGCTTTCCCTTGCTGACGGCGCTGGCGCTCAAGCACGTCACGGCGGCGCATTCCATCATCTTCGTCGGCCTGCTGCCGCTGGCAACCGCAATCTTCGGCGTGCTGCGAGGCGGCGACCGTCCTCGCCCGGCCTTCTGGCTGTTTTCATGCCTGGGCAGCGCGCTCGTTGCGGGTTTTGCTCTGACGCAAGGCGTGACTGCCTCACCGGTCGGCGATGGCTTGATGCTCGCCGCCATCATCGCCTGCGGGCTGGGCTATGCCGAGGGCGCCGCACTGTCGCGTAGGCTTGGCGGCTGGCAGGTGATCTGTTGGGCGCTGGCGCTGTCGCTGCCGGTCATGCTGGCGCTGACCTTCGTCACGCTGCCGCCGTCCTTCGCCGGCGTCGGCTCCGGCGCATGGATGGGGCTGGCCTATGTCTCGCTGTTCAGCATGCTGATCGGCTTCGTGTTTTGGTATCGCGGCCTGGCACAAGGCGGCATCGCCGCCGTCGGGCAGTTGCAGCTTCTCCAGCCCTTCTTCGGCCTGGCGCTGGCGGCGACACTGCTCCATGAGCAGGTCAGCCCGCTGATGGTGGTCGTCACGCTCGGCGTGGTGATGTGCGTGTTCGGGGCGAAGAAGTTTGCAAAGCCCGGTCCGACACTGCGCGCAGCCGAGCAATGACAGCGTTGTTCCTTACTAAAACTTCGTCACCACGCCGATGCCGATGCCCTCGAAACCGCCCATCGCCATCAGCGCGGCGGGCGCCTCCTCAAGGCTGATCTTCTTGCCGACCAACAGCTCGGGCTTCAGCTTGCCAGTGCGGATCATCTCCATCATCGCGGAATAGCGGTAGGCCTGCATGCCGTGGCTGCCGAGGATTTCGAGCTCGAAGGCGATCACCTTGTCCATCGGCACCTGCGGGCGGGCATGCTCGCCCAGCATCAGCCCGACCTGAACATGGCGGCCGCGCCGGCGCAGATTGGCGATCGAGTTGAACGAGGTGGTCGGGTGGCCGAGCGCATCCATCGACATATGCGCGCCGCCATTGGTGATCTGCTTGACCGCCTTGACCACGTTGGGCGTCGTCGCGGCGTTGATCGTCGCCACCGCGCCGATCTTTTTCGCGAACTCCAACTTCTCATCTGTCAAATCGATGGCAATGACATTGGCGCCCATGGCGCTGGCGATCATGATCGCCGAGAGCCCAACGCCGCCGCAGCCATGCACCGCCACCCATTCGCCGGGCGTCACCCGGCCCTGGTCGACGATGGCGCGGAACGAGGTGACGAAACGGCAGCCGAGGCTGGCGGCGGTGGCGAATTCCATCTCGTCCGGCAGGCGCACGAGATTGGTATCGGCATGTTCGATGCCGACATATTCGGCGAACGAGCCCCAGCCGGTGAAACCCGGCTGCGTCTGGTGCTCGCAAACCTGGTGATTGCCGGAGTTGCATTCGAAGCAGCGGCCGCAGCCGACCGCGAACGGCACCGTGACGCGGTCACCCGCCTTCCAGCGGCTCACCTGCTTGCCGGCGGCGACGACGACGCCCGCCAGTTCATGGCCTGGCACATGCGGCAAGGTGATGCCGTCATCATGGCCCATCCAGCCATGCCAGTCGCTGCGGCACAGCCCCGTCGCCTCGACCTTGATGACGACGCCGTCGGCCGCGGGCTTCGGGTCGGGAACGGTCTGGATGGTCGGCGCCTCGCCGAATTTTTCGAAGACGACAGCTTTCATGGGAGGTCCTTGTTATTCGGCATCGATCTGGTTCTGGGGAGCCGCTTTCTGGAACGCCGGCAGCGCCATGCAGGCGGCGTGGATGCGCGAGATCACCGGGTAGGGCGCCATGTCGACACCGAAACGGGCGTTGTTGGTGACCTGAGCGGCAAGGCAGATGTCGGCCAGTCCGGGCTGGCCGCCATGGCAGAAGGTGCCGGTCTCAGGCGACGAGGACAGAATCTTTTCAAGCGGCTGGAACCCTTCGTTCACCCAGTGCCGGAACCAGTTGACGACATGCTCGTCGCCGGCGCCGAACAAAGTGCGCAGCGAGGTGAGCACGCGCAGATTGTTCACCGGATGGATGTCGCAGGCGATCATCTGCGCCAGCATCCTGACGCGGGCACGGCCCAGCGCATCCTTCGGCAGCAGCGGCGGCTCGGGCGCGATCTCGTCGAGATATTCGATGATCGCCAGCGATTGCGTCAAAAGCGTGCCGTCGTCGAGCACCAGCGCCGGCACCAGGCCTTGCGGGTTGACCGCGAGATAGGCGGGCTCGAGATGCTCGCCATGGCGCAGATGATGCGGCACGTAGGTATAGCTCAGCCCCTTCATCTCCAGCGCGATCCGCACCCGATAAGAGGTGGAGGAGCGATAGTAGTTGTGGAGGACGAGGTCGCTCATCGCTTACGATCTCGGCTGTCTGATCGTGATTTCAATGGTGCCGACAACATCGACGCCGCCGGTGATTCTGTCGCCGGCCTGAACCGCGCCGACGCCGGCCGGCGTGCCGGTGAAGATCAGGTCGCCTGGCTGAAGCTCAACGGCCTCGCTGCAGATCGCAACGACATCGGCAACCGGCCAGATCAGCTCGGCAAGGTCGCCATCCTGTCTGACTTCGCCATTGACCGCGAGCCAGATACGGCCTTTTTCGGGATGACCTGACTTCGCGACCGGGAGCAGCGGGCCGCAAGGCGCGGACTGGTCGAACGCCTTTGACCAGTCCCACGGGCGGGCTGCTTTCTTGGCCTGGTCCTGCAGGTCGCGGCGCGTCAAGTCGATGCCGACGCCGTAGCCCCAGACATGGGCGAGCGCCTTTTCGCGGGGGATGCGGAAGCCGGCCTTGCCGATCGCCACGATCAGCTCGATTTCGTGGTGGAGATTTGAGGTCAAAGGCGGGTAGGGGATCTCGGCGCCGCTGTCGACCACGGCGTCGGCCGGCTTGGTGAAGAAGAAGGGCGGGTCGCGCTCGTCATTGCCGAGCTCGCGAGCGTGTGCCGCGTAATTGCGGCCGACGCAGAAGATGCGGCGCACGGCAAACCGCTCCGCCGAGCCGGCGACGGCAACCGAAGCGATCGCTGGCGGCGGAAGGACGAAGTCTGTCATGGGCTTTCTCTGCGTTGGCATGAATCTGCCCGCACATTCGGCCGATTTCGCCAGCCGGGCAAGGCATTAGGTCCCGCGAAACCATTGACCCTGTCGTTTTGCCGACAAGGCGACTTTCGACGATGTACTATTTGGCAATAATCTGGCCATGGTCACCGGACTATCCTGTGCCCTGAAAAAACCGAACCGATGTCCGAACCTATAAACCGATGTCCGAACCGATAAAATGACCGTCATCAGCGATCGCGCCCGCTTCCTGATCATCGACGACCACCCGCTGTTTCGCGAGGCGCTGCATAGCGCGGTGCAGATGGCCTACCCGGATGTCGACACGGTCGAGGCGCGCTCGATCGCGGAGGCGATCGATCTCCTCGCCGACGCAAAGCCGTTCGATCTCGCGCTGCTCGATCTGAGCATGCCTGACGTGCATGGCTTCGAGGGACTGCTGCAGCTCAGGACCCGTTATCCGCGCCTGCCGGTGGTGATCGTGTCGGGTTACGAGGAGCCGAAGATCATTTCCGAGGCGCTGTCTTACGGCGCCGCCGGCTTCATCCCGAAGTCGGCGAGGAAAAGCGATCTCGCCGCCGCCATCCGCTCGGTGATGGACGGCGCGGTCTACGTGCCGGAAAACTACGAAGGCCAGCCGCCGGACCCCGACAGCACCGACCGCGCCGACATGGTGCAGCGGCTGGCCAGGCTGACGCCGCAGCAGCTGAGGGTTTTGCAGATGCTGCGCCAGGGCATGCTCAACAAGCAGATCGCTTACGAGCTGCAGGTCGGCGAGACCACGGTGAAGGCGCATGTCTCGGAGATCCTGCGCAAGCTCAACGTCTACAGCCGCACGCAAGCGGTGATCGAGGTGTCGAAGCTGGACAATGCGGAGCTGTTTCGCGATCAGGCGGGGTTTTGAGGGCAGCCCTCGGTTACTCATGGCACCACGTCGGCGCGCATCAGCGTCACCCTCCTTATCCGATCTGCATGAGGCTGATCTTCGATGTGTATTGAATGATCCACCTCGTCAAATCGGTCCCAAGGGCCGTACTCGCCCTAAATGGGGTCAGTCCGTGCGGCGCCGCTTTTTGAAGGCACGCCAAAACGGCTCAGCACGTCGTTGCGACTGGATGAAAAGGGAATGTCCCAGAGACCTCGATCCAGATTGTCAGCCTCTATGAATATGCAGTCTATTTTGTCGTGGACATCGGAGGTGATTGAAAAATTATTGGGCGCAGATACGTAGTTAATGCGGATTTCGGGCGGGTCATCATCGACTGTCTTTTTGAATTTCCACGACTCAAACGGCGGTGACGTCAAAAGCGCCGACGCCGGCTTTCCCAGGTAGCTAAGAATATCGTTGGTCATTCCTGTAACATACTCCCATCGTTCGATCCGTTATCTGCGAAAATCCAGTCGTCCGGCCGGCCAGCGGCCGTCGATCCGCTCGTCGTTCACGATCAAACCGATCCAGGGCCGCGTGACTGAGGGATCGCTCAGATTGATGTATTTTCCCACCATCCTGCTGCCTTCGCGCCGCGCTTCGATGAGGCCGTGGCGGGCGGCGTTGTCCCAATTGAAATGCAGATAGACCCGCTCGCCGACGGTTCTCACTTCGGCTTGCCCCTGTTTCCATTTGTCCTTCGCATCGCCGGCGATCGTGGGGTCGGCACCGCCATTCCAGCGGCTGGCCCAGTTGCCTTCGATTGAATCGTTCTGACCACCGGTTGCGCTCCAGGCCTTGGCATTCTCGTCATCGGCGGATCCGGACAGTGTTGCGCCGGCGGCAAAGTCCATCACCTCCTGATCTCCAGGGTTCGGGACGTCCATGACGTCAAACGGGTTGCGTACGCCTGGCTGGATTGCTTCGCTTTTCTGATGTTCCGGGCTCATGGCAAATCCTTCCCGCCTGCGATATGCAGGCCAAGAGGTCAGGTTCGCAGATCGGGTCGAACCCCGCCACCCGTTTCCGGCATTGCGCTATCAAGCCAGCGGATGCGCGCCACGCTCAGCGGCCTGCATATCAAATGCGTTGAGAGGACATCTTAAAAGTGCACTGTCACCTTAATTCGAGTGTCGAAGCTGGAGAATGCTGAGTTCGGGATCAGGCGGGGTTTTGAGGCTTTCTTACCCTCCCCCTTGTGGGGAGCGTCGATCCGCGAAGCGGAGCGGGGTGGGGGTGCCTTGGCTATGTCCACCCCACCCCGGCGCTGCGCGCCGACCCTCCCCATCGAGGGGAGGGTGTGGAGCTAAGCCAGCAGATGCGCCAGCAGCGCGCGCAGCTGCGCCGGCTTCAGCGGCTTGCGCATGAGCTCGATGCCGGCGGCGCGGGCGGCTTTGGCGACGAGCTCGGAGCCGTCTGCCGTGACGATCAGCGCCGGCACCGGGCGGCCGAGATAGTCCCGCACTTCTGTTATTGTTGTGGTGCCGAGATCGCCGCCGTCGAGATGCTGGTCGGCGATGATGATGTCGGGCACCCAGGCGGTGTCGCCGAGCAGGTCGAGCGCGTCGTCGGTCGAAGTCGCGGCGCGCACCAGGCATTGCCAGCGCTCGAGCAGCGAGGTCATGGCGCTCAGCACGTCGGCGTCGTTCTCGACCAAGAGCACCTTGGTGCCGAAAAGGCCGTAGCCGCGCGGCCGCTCCATGTCGGCGGCGCCTGCGGCCGGCTCGACCGCGGCGCTCATGCCGACCGGCACGTCGATGTGGAAGATCGTGCCGCGCCCGACCTTCGAGGAGAAGGTGATGGGGTGGCCGAGTGCCGCCGCCATGCGGCGCACGATCGCCAGGCCTAGGCCCAGTCCGCCGGCCAGCCCTCTGTCGGCAAGAGCCGAGATGCCGCGATGGAACTCCTCGAAGACCGCCTCACGCTGGTCGTCGGGGATGCCGCAGCCGGTGTCGGCGACGTCGATGCGGATGGTGTCGCCGCGATGCCTGGTGCCGACCAGCACGCCGCCGGAGCGGGTGTAGCGCAGCGCGTTGGACAGGATGTTCTGCAGGATGCGGCGCAGCAGGGTGCGGTCGGAGCGCACGACGACATTGACCGGCCGGAATTTCAGCGACAGGCCCTTCTTCTGCGCCTCGGGCAGGAAATCCGAGCGCAGCGAGGAAAACAGCGTCTCCAGGCTCACATCGCTGATTTCCGGCTGCACCACGCCGGCGTCGAGCTTGGAGATGTCGAGCAGCGTGCGCAGCAGATCTTCCATCGTCTCCAGCGAGCGTTCGACCTGCCGCACCAGCTTCTTGCCTTCCTCGCTGGTCTGCACTTCGGCGAGCGCCGAGACCGACAGATGTGCGGCGTTGAGCGGCTGCAGGACGTCGTGGCTGGCCGCGGCGAGGAACCTGGTCTTGGAAAGATTCGCCAGCTCGGCGTTTTCCTTTGCCGCGCTGAGCTCGATGTTCGACCGCTCGAGCCGGCGTAGCGTCGTATGCAACTCCTCGGTGCGGGTGCGCACCTGGTTCTCCAGCGAGATCGCAGTCTGGAACAAAGAGAAGGCGTTGACCTGCTGGTCCATCGAGCGTTCGACGCGGCTGACGAGAGCGGCGTTGATCTTCTTCAGCTTCTCGAGGTCGTCGATATCACGAAGCGGCATGGCAGTTCACTCGGCCGCCCGACGCTCACCGAAGGCGATACCGGTGAAGGTCTGGTTGAGATGCATCGAGCGGTACTGCTCGCCATAGGTGCCGAAACCGATGACGTTGTTGGTCCGGTAGAGCTTGGAAATATCGCGGAAGACCTGGCGGTTGCGTGCATCGAGCCGGCGCAGCACGCAGTCGAAGCCGAGCACCATGTCGATACCGCCGAGCTTGCGCTCGACATCCTGCAACGCGGCGCGCGTAGCCTCGACCATGTTCTTGGGCTGAGCGATGGACAGAACGACGCCGTCGTCGATGGCGCAGAAGAAGGACAGCGAGCCGTCGGCATGCATGCGCTGGATCGAGCGGCAGTAATATTCGCCGCCAACCTTCACCACGACAGGGTGGGACGCGAAGCTCAGCGGTGTCAGCGCCTGCGGCACCATACCGACGGAGGCGGCGTATTCCTCCGCGGCGTTGGTGGCGTTGAATTCGCGCACGATTCGATGATCGGGATCGGACGCCGTCACCACCAGCTTCTCGTCGGTGGGAATGAAATTATCGGTCTTGAAGACATGGAAGGGGACGTCGGTCGCGACCAGCACGACGATGGCGCTGTCGGAAGCGACCTTGCCGTTCGAGATCAGCGTTGTCGTTTCGAATTTCAGGTCGTCGCCCGCCGAGCCGCCAATCAGCGGAATGTCGTCCAGTCCCCAGTGGATGGCAGAGGTGACCGCTTCCTCGGCATAGGACAGCCCATCGATGAAGCAGAGCGCGAACACGCTTTTCGCTCGCTCCTGGCCGGTGCGGCCGCGCAGCAGGCGTCTCAGCGAGGCGACTTCGCCGGTGATCCTGTCCATACCGGACGAGGAGAGATTTTCGACCATGGTGCTGACGGCCGAAAATGATGCCGACGGCAGAAGCAGGGCAAGGATATGGCCTTCCTCCAGCCCTTGCGGCGTGATCTCGCCGGCGGTCGAGCAGCCGGCATAGGCAAGCGAAGGCGCATGCAGTTTCAGCGCTTGCGCCAGCGCATGCGCGTCGATGAGGCTCTGGGAGAAGAAGAGCAGCGCGAAGTCGGCGTAGACGGCCGCGGCTTCGGCCGCGATTGCCCGGGCAAAGGCGTTTGGATCGGGCTCATCCGTGGTGAGCGCCGAGAGGCCGCATGCGTAGCGCGTGCTGGAACTGGCCAGTTTGCCTTCTCCTGCAATTCCTCCAACGCTGTTTTTGTGCGTGTCTTTTTGTGCGTTTTCGGCACGCGTGCGTCGGGGGCATCTTTGCCTTCAATCCCGGTTTTGGCAATGGGCCGATTGCTTGCGCCACACAGCGCTTTTGCCCTAACCGAAAGTACAATGCGAGCGGCGCTGGCAGGGTTGTTTTGCCCGTTGTACGGTGTGCCGATAACGCACTGCCGAAGCGTCAGCACGGCATCGGCAACGCGACGACCAAGGTGATACCCAGGGAGGAAGCATGTCGGACGTGTCGTTGACGGTAAATGGAAGGCGGGTCAGCGGGACCGCCGAGGACCGAACGCTGCTGGTGCATTTCCTGAGGGAACATCTCGGTCTCACGGGAACGCATGTCGGCTGCGACACCTCGCAATGCGGCGCCTGCGTCGTGCATGTCGACGGCAGGGCGGTGAAATCCTGCACGATGCTCGCTGTCCAGGCCTCGGGGTCGACGATCGTCACCATCGAAGGACTTGCGAATGGCGGCGACCTGCATCCGGTGCAGGCGGCCTTCAAGGAGCATCACGGCCTGCAATGCGGCTTCTGCACGCCAGGCATGATCATGGCGGCGACCGACATGATCGCCCGCTACCCGGAAGGTCTCGACGAGGCCACCGTGCGCGCCGAGCTCGACGGCAACATCTGCCGCTGCACCGGCTACCACAACATCGTCAAGGCCATCCTTGCCGCGTCGCAAGCGATGGCGAAGGGCGCCAAGGGCAAGGCCAGGCAAGCGGCTTAGGGTGAATAGTGAATGGTGAATAGTGGGTAGGCTGGCCGCGGCTCCTTCTCCATTTTCGACCATTCACCAATTCACCATTCACTATTCACACCGAATTCCGGGAGGAAATTCCGCAATGGGTATCGAAGGTGTCGGCGCTCGCGTGGCGCGCAAGGAAGACAAGAGGTTCATCACCGGCGGCGGCCGCTATGTCGACGACATGGTGGTTCCCGGCATGAAGCATGCCGTGTTCGTGCGCAGCCCGCACGCGCATGCGCAGATTAAGAAGATCGACGTCAGACAAGCACAAGCGATGCCCGGCGTCGTCGGCGTTCTGACCGGCAAGGAGCTCAAGGCCGATGGTATAGGCAACCTGATCTGCGGCTGGATGATCCATTCCAAGGACGGCACGCCGATGAAGATGGGCGCCTGGTCGCCGCTCGCGGTGGACAAGGTGCGCTATGTCGGCGACGCCGTCGTCATCGTCATCGCCGACACCAAAGGTCAGGCGCGAGACGCCGCGGAAGCGGTCGAAATCACCTACAAGGAGCTGAAGGCGGTGGTCGAGGCGACCAAGGCGCTCGAAAAGGGCGCGCCGCAGGTCCATGCCGAGGCCGAGAACAATCTGATCTTCGACTGGGAACTCGGCGACGGCAAGGCAACCGACGCCGCGATCAAGTCGGCGGCCCATGTCACGCGCATGAAGATCGTCAACAACCGGCTGGTGCCGAACGCGATGGAGCCGCGCGCGGCGCTCGGCCATTACGACAAGGCCGAGGACCACTATACCTGCTGGACGACGTCGCAGAACCCGCATGTCGCCCGGCTGGTGCTCAGCGCCTTCTACAATGTCGCGCCGGAAAACAAGCTGAGGGTCATCGCACCCGATGTAGGCGGCGGCTTCGGCTCCAAGATCTACATTTATCCGGAAGAGATCGTCTGCCTGTGGGCGTCGAAGAAGACCGGTGTTCCCGTCAAATGGGTCGCCGATCGCACCGAGAGCTTCCTTGCCGACGCGCATGGCCGCGACCATGTCTCGACGGTGGAAATGGCCTTCGACAAGGACAACCGGATTACCGGCCTCAAGGTCGACACCATTGCCAATCTCGGCGCCTATATGTCGCTGTTCTCGTCCTGCGTGCCGACCTATCTCTACGCCACGCTTCTGTCGGGCCAGTACGATATCCCGGCGATCCACGCCAATGTGCGCACGGTCTACACCAACACCGCGCCCGTCGATGCCTATCGCGGGGCAGGGCGGCCGGAGGCCACCTACGTCCTCGAGCGCATGATGGAGACCGCCGCACGCGAGCTTGGCGTTTCGCCGGCAGAGCTTAGACGCAAGAACTTCATCGCGTCGTTCCCGCACCAGACGCCGGTGATCATGAACTATGACGCTGGCGACTATGCCGCCTCGCTCGACGCGGCGATGAAGGCGGCCGACTATGCGGGCTTCGCTAAGCGCAAGGCAGACGCCGCCAAGCGAGGCAAGCTGCGCGGCATCGGCATGAGCTGCTACATCGAGGCTTGCGGCCTCGCGCCGTCGGCGGCGGTCGGTTCGCTTGGCGCCGGCGTCGGTCTCTGGGAATCGGCGGAAGTGCGCGTCAACGCGGTCGGCACGATCGAGGTGCTGACCGGCTCGCACAGCCACGGGCAAGGTCATGAGACGACCTTCGCGCAGCTGGTCACCCAGCGCTTCGGCGTGCCGCTCGATTCGGTCTCGATCGTCCATGGCGATACCGACAAGGTGCAGATGAGCATGGGCACTTACGGGTCGCGCTCGGGCGCCGTCGGCATGTCGGCCGTCGCCAAGGCGCTCGACAAGGTCGAAGCCAAGGCCAAGAAGATCGCGGCGCATCTGCTCGAAGCGGATGAAGGCGACATCGTTATCGAGAATGGCGAGGTCAAGGTCGCCGGCACCGACAAGAGCCTGCCATGGTTCCAGGTGGCGCTTGCCTCCTACACCGCCCACAACCTGCCCGCCGGCATGGAGCCGGGCCTGAAGGAAACGGCCTTCTACGACCCGTCCAACTTCACCTTCCCCGCCGGCTGCTACATCTGCGAGGTCGAGATCGATCCTGAGACCGGCCTAACGGAAATCATCCAGTTCGTCGCGGCGGACGACTTCGGCAATATCATCAACCCGATGATCGTCGAGGGGCAGGTCCACGGCGGCATCGCGCAAGGCGTCGGCCAGGCGCTGCTCGAAGGCGCCCACTACGACGCCAGCGGCCAGCTGCTGACGGCAAGCTACATGGACTACACCATGCCGCGCGCAGCCGACCTGCCGCTGTTCAAGGTCTCGACCTCGAACACGCCGTGCCCCGGCAATCCGCTCGGGGTGAAAGGCTGCGGCGAGGCCGGCGCGATCGGCTCGCCGCCGGCGGTGATCAACGCCATCACCGATGCGCTCGGCGTCGTCGACATCGCCATGCCGGCATCGCCGTCGACCGTGTGGTCGGCGATCCACGCCAAGAAGCACTGAAACAGGAGTGAATGGTGAATTGTGAATGGTGAATGGAAGATGTGCCGCGATGCCGTGACAGCCTGACCATTCACGATTTCACCATTTCACCATTCACTTTAGGGGAGGATCCCATGTATGCAGTCAACTACCATCGCGCCGCCTCGGTCTCCGACGCCGCCAAGCTCTTGAAGAATGGCGATGCCAAGCTGCTCTCCGGCGGCATGACGCTGATTCCCGCAATGAAGACGCGGCTCGCGGCACCTTCAGACCTGGTCGACGTGTCGCGGCTGAAGGAATTGCACGGTATCAAGGTGTCCGGCAAGACGGTCACCATAGGTGCAGCGACTACGCATTACGACGTCTCAAGCGACGAGAAGCTGAAGAAGGCCTGCCCGGCGCTTGCGCATATGGCCTCCCTGATCGGCGACCCGGCGGTGCGCTACAAGGGCACGATCGGCGGCTCGATCGCCAACAACGATCCGGCGGCCGACTATCCGGCGGCACTGCTGGCGCTGGGAGCGACGATCATCACCAACAAACGCGAGATCGCCGCCGATAAGTTCTTCAAGGGGCTGTTCGAGACGGCGCTGAAGGACGGCGAGATCATCACGGCGGTGACGTTCACCGCGCCTGCCAAGGCGGCCTACCAAAAGTTCCGCAACCCGGCCTCGCGCTACGCGATCGTGGGAGTGTTCGTGACCAAGGGCAAGGATGGGGTGAGGGCAGCGGTGACTGGCGCCGGCGACGACGGCGTTTTCCGCTCCAAGGAAATCGAGTCGGCGCTGGCGAAGAATTTCGACGCCTCGGCGCTGGATGGGCTCAAAGTGTCGGCAAAGGGCCTGATGAGCGATATCCATGCCTCTGCGGACTATCGCGCCAATCTGATCACGGTGATGGCGAAGCGCGCGGTGGCCGCGGCCAACGCCTGAACGCTGCTGGTTCGGGGAGAAAACGGGGGGCTGTCGCGCCCCTTTTTCTTTTGCAGTCGCAACGGCTTGGCCGGCAAGTCTCGCCAAAATCGAAGCTTCGCACTTGCACAAAGTTATCCCGCACTGCAAAATAAACTGGGCGGAATACGAGGCGGGGTCCGAAGCGCGTGGCGGTTGCCGCGTTCGGGCCTCGAGTTGCGAAGGGACGGGCATGACCGACATCTCCGCGACGGCCGGTGTCCTGCCACGGGCCACAGCCGACAAAGCGGCACGGACAAGGCTGGCCTATCTCGACGGCTGGCGCGGCCTGTCGATCGCGCTGGTGCTGATCGGCCACTTCTTTCCGGTTCCCGGCATCAATCTGGGCGTGCTCGGCGTCGAGTTCTTCTTCGTGCTCAGCGGGCGGCTGATGGGCGAGATCCTGTTCATCGAACGCTTTCCACTGAAGAAATTCTTCAAGCGCCGCTTCTCGCGCATCTATCCGGCACTGCTGGTGTTCGTGATTGCCGCCATGATCGGGCTTTCCGGCACCTTCATCGCCTTCAAATGGAAAGCGGCGCTTACCGCGCTGACATTCACCTACAACTATGCCGGCATTCTCATCAATCGCGCGGGCGCGCTCGACCATATCTGGTCGCTCGCCATCGAGGAGCATTCTTATGTCATCCTGGCGCTGATCAGCGTGGTGGTGTCAGGGCGCGCGAATGTCGTGCGGCTGCTTTTGGCACTTTCCGTGCTGGCGATGGCCAACGGCGCCATCTCCTACTGGGTTCTCGGCATGGACTACGAGACCAGCTATTGGCGCACCGATGTGCATATCGCCTCGATCCTGCTTTCGGCCGCGATCTGCCTGCTCAAGGCCGATGGACGGCTGCCGGCATTCCTCAGGAATCGACACGTGGCGCTGGCGGCGGCCGTAGGTGCGGTCTTGCTGTTCCTCGATCCGGTGCCGACGCCCATGCATTATCTGCTGGGCGTGCCGCTGCTGGCGCTCGCCGTCAACACGCTCGATTTCGCCGGCGGCTATCTGACCGGATTGCTGTCGTCGCGGCCGATGGTGATGCTGGGGCTGTGGTCCTATTCGCTCTATCTCTGGCAGCAGCCCTTCTACAAATTCGTCTACGATCGGGACGTCACGCCGATCCCGATGCTGGCCGCGGTCTTCGCCTGCGCGCTGGCGAGCTACTACATCGTCGAAAAACCGGCCCGCGGCTGGCTCAACCGCAACTGGTAAGGTTCAGTCAGGCGCCTTGCTGTTCTTCCGCGCGGCGAGATAGCGACGAAGCCCGGCTTCACCGCGCGGCGTCGTCCAGCGATGGTTCCAGGCAAAGGCCGGCCTGAGCAGGGGCGCCAGGAGCTCGAGGATCGGCCTCTCCACGATGACCTGCCAGGTGAGCTTCACATGCGTGCCGGTTCCTGACGGCGACAGTTCGGCCCGCCATAGTCCATCGAAATCGCCGAAGGTCTTCACCACCACCAGACGGCCTGGATCGAGCTCGGCGGCCTCGATGATGAAGTTCAGCTCGTAGGGCAGGGCGCCTCGCGCCCTGGCTCGCGCCCGCGAGCCGACGACGCCCTTGCCTTTCCTGTCGAGCGGCTCGACTTCCTTGTAGGCGTCGCCCCACCAGAGCGGCAGCAATTCGGCGTCGGACAGAACGTCCCACACTTCCTGCGGCGTCCCTTCCGGTATGTCCCAGCTCTCGTCGAAGCGGAAGACGTTGCTTGGCATGATGTCGCGCCCCCCCCAAGCCGGCGGAGCATTTACATTAGCTGCAGCTTGTTTTCGTGACCAGTGGCGGGCGCCGCAAGAACCTTGTTTTGCGCATGGTACCATTCCGAAAGCCTCTAGCTTTCGGGGCCATGCGCTAGCCAATCGGCTTGGCGTAGTAGCGCACTGACTTCTTGCCGCCATGGATCACGGCATCGCCGACCTCGGCGAAGCCGAGCGCGGCGTGGAAGGCATCCGAGGCAGGGTTCGGCGGATCGGCGTTGACCTCGCAGGTGACGATCGTGTGGCCAGTGCGCCGGAGATGGTCGAACAGATCCTCGTAGAGGCGGCGGGCATGGCCGCGGCCGCGCGCCTTGGCCGCGACCACCACCCGGTCGACATAGACGAAGCGCGGATAACGCTTGCGGAACCAGAGAAAATTGGGGCTGTCGTAGCGGGCGTCCTGATCGAAGCACATGATGAAGGCTTCGAGCGCGCCGATGCGGCGCGTGTAGAAAGCCTGCCCGATTAGGAACGACAACCGCTCCGGCTCCAGCCAGGACAGTTCGGCGGCATGCTCGTTGTTGAGAACGAGGATCGCGGCCTCGTCGGCGGGCGAAACGCGTTCGATCGGCAGCCGATCCTTCGACATACTCGGTTCCGGCATCAGGCCCTCGCGGCTGCGATCGTTGCCGCAACCAGGGTCTCGTCGGTCACCGTGTTGCGGTATTCGCGGTCGAGATCGGCGCCGCCCATGCCGACATGCGGGTTGCGGTAGCGCATGGCGCTCGGCACGTCGGCGAGTGCGGCGAAATGCATCTCGCTCAGCCCGGTTCGCCTCAGGACTTCGCCTATGTTGTCGGGCGCCAGTCCGCCGCAACCGAGGATGATGATGCGTTCGCCCGCCTGGCGAACGAGTTGCGCAAGCAGGTCGGCGCCTTCCAGCGCCGTATCGCGCTGGCCGCTGGTCAGCACGCGGCCAACCTTCCAGCGGATCAGCGCTTCGAGCGCCTCGGCCGGGTCGCGCGTCATGTCGAAAGCGCGGTGGCAGGTGACATTGAGAGTGCCGGCGGCGCGCACCAGTTCGCCCATGCGCGCCTCGTCGATGGCGCCGTCGGCGGTCAGGCAGCCGACGACGACGCCGGCCACGCCGAGATCGCGCAGCGCGCCGACATCGGCGAGCATCGATTGGTATTCCGCCTCGCTATAGAGAAAATCGCCGCCGCGCGGACGCACGATGACATGGAATGGGATGGTCGCGCGTTCGAGCGCGGCGCGCACCGTGCCAAGGCTCGGCGTGATGCCGCCTTCGACGAGGCTGGCGCAAAGCTCGACCCGATCGGCGCCTGCGGCTTGTGCGGCAAGCAGCCCGTCAATGCCTTCGACGCAGATTTCGATCAGGGGTCTTTTAGCGTCGGTCACCGGCATCCATCCATATTGAAGAGCAGGCGCAGCCCTAGCATCGGGGCGATTGCGGCGAAAGCCGCATCGATCGGTCCAGCAAACGATGCGATCGCTTTCCGTTTCCGGATTTGTCCGATGTCGGTTGACAATCCATAACTGCAAGGTTATGGATTAATTCATAGCCAGATAGTTATTGATCGATCTGCCGATGGCGGACTGATGCACGGCGTCGGCTGCGAGAACCAAAGGAGACAGACCATGGAAGCCAGATTGAAGAACCCGGTGATGCTCATTCCAGGCGCTCTGCAGGCGCTGCTGGCGCTGGACAAGTCGACCGAAGCCGCGGAGGTGCCTTATGTGACGCGCAAGCTCATCCACCTGCGCGCCAGCCAGATCAACGCCTGCAGCGTCTGCGTCGACATGCACGCGCGCGAGCTGAAGAAGGCGGGCGAGAAGGACGAGCGCATCTTCGCGGTATCCGCCTGGCGGGAAACGCCTTACTTCACCAGTGCCGAACGGGCCGCGCTTGCGCTGACGGAAGCCGCGACGCGACTGGCCGACCGCTCCGACGCGGTGCCCGACGACGTCTGGGACGAAGCCGCTCGCCACTATGACGACAAGGCGCTTGCCGCGCTGGTGATCCAGATCGCGCTGATCAATGCCTTCAACCGCCTGAACGCGCCGACCCGGCAGCCGGTGGGCGCCTGGGGCTGAGGGCAGATGATTTAGGCGTCCGCCTTTGGGGCGGGCGCCTTGCTGACGAAGCAGCCTTGCTCGTCAGATTACTGCTTCAAGATCGTGTTCTTGGCGCCCTGCTCGACCTGGTCGATCACCAGGAGCTTCACCGCATCGGTGCCGATGTTGGTGGCCTGGTGCCATTGCCCGATCATCTCGACGATGAAATCGCCGGTCTTGTAGGTGTTGCTGTTGCCGGTCTCGACATTGGTTACCTTGAGCGTGCCGGCCTCGACATAGGCATAGCGCGGGAAGGGGTGCTTGTGCACCGGCAGCGTCGCGCCAGGCGCGATCTGATAGGCCGAGACCTGAACCTCGACATTCTTCTGCGGCAGCGTGATCGGCTGGCCGGAAGCCGTCGTCGTCTTCGATGCCAGCGGCGTCACGACGACCGGAGTGCCGGAACTGTCCAGAGCGTTGGCGGTGGTCGAAGAAAGCGCTGCCGCCAGCAGCAGCGCCGATGCCAAGATATTGCGCATGAGTCCTCCCCGGAAATTGCGCGACCATCGCCCGGTATGCATTCGCGCGCAAGTGCAACGGCGGTGTCTTTAGAGACGTGAGCCGTCCGAACGGCACCGGCCGTGGGAAATCGCTCTTCTACCTGTAGCTAGTCAAACCCGGATCGAGGTCCTGCTATAATCCCGAATGGCCGTCCGAATACTGGTTTTCCTGGCGCTTCTTTTCGCCTTCGCCTACGGATTCGCAAAACTCGTGGAACACTATGGCGGCGTTGGCGATAGGCCCCCTTCGTGTGAGCAATTGTCTGATTGCCCCGACCCGAACGCGCCGCCTCCAGAGCCTAGGACGGGCTAGTGGATGGAATCTAACACTTGGTGCCCACGTTTGACGGCGGCAATGAT